>NZ_DDHH01000041.1:0-43389 GCF_002338015.1 Rhizobium sp. UBA1881 | reverse complement strand
ACGCGCATCAGGCCGTGCAGCGCGCCGGAGGCTTCGTAACGGTGCACCGTGCCGAACTCGGCAAGACGGATCGGCAGCTCGCGATAGGACTTCAGGCCATGCTTGAAGATCTGCACGTGACCCGGGCAGTTCATCGGCTTCAGCGCGAAGACGCGGTTGTCGGCTTCCTTGTCTTCCGGGTGCGTGAAGGCATAGGCCGACTTCACCGCGAACATGTTCTCCTGGTACCAGCCCCAGTGACCGGAGGTTTCCCAGAGCGAGGCATCGAGAACCTGCGGGGCGTTGACCTCTTCATAGGTGCCGGCAAGGCGGCGACGCATGTAGGAGGTGAGCGCCTGGAACATCCGCCAGCCCTTGCCGTGCCAGAAGACGACACCAGGGCCTTCTTCCTGGAAATGGAACAGGTCCATTTCGCGGCCAAGCTTGCGGTGGTCGCGCTTTTCGGCTTCCGCCAGCATGTGCAGGTAGTTGTCGAGATCCGCCTGCTCGGCCCAGGCCGTGCCGTAGATGCGCGAGAGCATCGCGTTGTTGCTGTCGCCACGCCAATAGGCGCCGGCAACCTTCATCAGCTTGAAGGCCGTACCGATCTGGCCGGTGGAGGCCATGTGCGGGCCGCGGCAGAGGTCGAACCATTCGCCCTGATTGTAGATCTTCAGATCCTGTCCTTCAGGGATCGCGTCGACGAGCTCGACCTTGTAGCTTTCGCCCTTGGCGGCGAAGACTTCCTTGGCCTTTTCGCGCGACCAGATCTGCTTGGTGAAGGCAGCGTTGCGCGAAATGATTTCCTTCATCTTCTTTTCGATCTTCGGCAGATCGTCAGGCGTGAAGGGCTCGTTCTTGGCGAAGTCGTAATAGAAGCCGTTCTCGATCACCGGGCCGATCGTGACCTGCGTGCCGGGCCAGAGCTCCTGCACGGCTTCGGCCATGACGTGGGCCGCGTCGTGGCGGATGAGCTCGAGCGCGCGGGGATCGGTGCGGGTGATGATCTCGATCGCGCCGTCGACGACGGGATCGGAAAGGTCGCGCACGGTGCCGTCGATCGCGATGGCGACGGCCTTCTTGGCAAGCGACTTGGAAATGGATTCAGCGACATCCTTGCCGGTTGCGCCAGCGTCGTAGCTGCGCACGGAACCATCGGGGAATGTCAGGGAAACGGATTGGGACATTTTAGACTTCTCCTTGTCCAGTCCCGCCAACGAATGCGGGTGGTTGCAATGACGCGTTTCAGATCACGAATACGCCGCCGCCTGATACCGGGATTTGCCGTCGCAGTAAAGGAAAAGAGGGTTTAGCCCAGCATTTCGGCAAGGCCGCGAACGGTGTTCCAGTTGCGCACGGTGCCGATGCCAATGCGCTTGGTCGTGAGGGCCGAGAGCAGTTTCCATTCGCTGGGCTTGCCGGCAAAATCGATCCAGAGGTCGCCGCCAATGACGGCAAGGCGTTGGTTCGGCTGGGCGTAAGGCTGCAGCCGCTCGATGACGGTGCGGTCGAGAGGTTTTCGCATGACGCGCAGGATCACCTGGCTGCCATTACCGTCAGGGAACGGGTTGGCGGCGGCGATCTTGCGCCAATCCTCGGCCGTTCTGACGAGGATATCGACCGATTTTCCGAAGCGCGCGCGGAACGCCTGCTCCACCCGAGCCTCCATGTCTCCACTCGGTGATGACGGCGCTTCGAAGACGATGTTGCCTGTTGAAACCAGCGTGCGTGGATTGCGATAGCCGAGCGACGTGGCCATGTCGCGCAGGTCAGACATGATCACCCTGCGGCCCGGCGCCAGAACGATGCTATGGAGGAGTGCGACGTAAACCGTCACGTCGGCTTGCGGCCGAACGCGAGATAGCGCCACGGCGTCCACCAATGGAAACGGTCACCCAGCACCTCCGGCACACTGTCGAGACCGCTGGTGCCGCCTGGGCCGCAGCGGCCGACGCGAAACAGCGTCATCCAGCCGCCGCTCCACAGGCCATGGCGGGCGATGGCCTCATAGCCGTACTCGGAACATGTCGGGATGTGGCGGCAGGAATTGCCGATGAAGCCGGATAGGGTCAGCTGGTAGAGCCGGATCAGACCCATGCCGAACAGGCGGTCCGGTGTCTTGCGGAAAGGGCCGGTGTAATTGCGCGAGTGATGAACCGGTTTTCTCTTAGGGGACGCGGCGGCGCCGCCTTCGTCCTCGTCGTCATCATGGTTCAGCGAGCAGAACTGGCACATGGCGATCCGCTCAGGCTTCCACGGTCTCGGCGCGCTTGGCCTCGACCTGCCCGATCGCATCGACCACGGCGTCGAAGGTCAGCATGGTGGAGGCGTGGCGGGCCTTGTACTCGCGCACCGGCCGCAGATAGCGCATGTCCTCGAAGCGGCCCGATGGCCCTTCGCCGTCTTCCTTCAGCATGGCAAGCATGTCGGCGCGCGCCTGGCGCAACTCCAGCGCCGTCGCGCCGACCACATGGCGGGCCATGATCGACGACGAGGCCTGGCCGAGCGCGCAGGCCTTGACGTCGTGGGCGAAGGCCGAGACTGTGTCGCCGTCCATCTTCAGCCAGATCCTGACCTTCGAGCCACAGAGCTTGGAGTGTGCCTGGGCGCTGGCGTCGGGATCGTCGATAGCGCCAATCAGCGGAATATTGCCGGCAAATTCGAGAATTTTACTGTTGTAGATGTCGTCCATCGGGTATTCCGCTCCATATTTCATGCGGATAGGCGGCTGATTGTTTATTGTAGCACAAACAAAAACACACCGTGTCGCGCTGGAAGACTTACATAGCGATGCCGTTTTCCTATATGTATGTCGTTGGAAGGCCATAAAAATGCAATGGCCTCGGGTAAGTTTGAATGGGAAACCGTGCCGGATGGGCCGCAGAATTTAGCCCTGAAAGCCCCGGAGCCTGCCAAAGGTGCACTATTCCCGAGTGGGATTGCCAGTGGCTAGTCCGAAATACGGTCCGCATTGCGGATCAGGAGACAGTTGCAGATGGACGCCATCGTAAAGAACTTTCCGCAGACCACGCCAGACGCCAATCGCCCAAGCCAGAAGGAAGCCGAAGACGCGGTGCGCACGCTGCTCCGCTGGGCCGGCGACGACCCTTCGCGCGAAGGGTTGCTGGATACGCCGGCGCGTGTCGCGAAAGCCTATCGCGAGCTTTTCGCCGGCTATGAGATGGATGCCGAAGAGGTGCTTGGCCGGACCTTCGAAGAGGTCGCCGGCTATGACGACATGGTGCTGGTGAAGGACATTCCGTTCTTCTCGCACTGTGAGCACCACATGGTTCCGATCATCGGCAAGGCGCATGTGGCCTATATGCCCGACGGTAAGGTTCTCGGCCTTTCGAAGATCGCGCGCGTCGTCGAAATCTATGGCCGCCGCCTGCAAACGCAGGAAACCATGACCGCCCAGATCGCCCGCTCGATCGACGAAACGCTCGCTCCCCGCGGCGTCGCCGTGATGATCGAGGCCGAACATATGTGCATGGCAATGCGCGGTGTTCAGAAACAGGGCTCGACCACATTGACGACAACCTTCACCGGCACATTTAAAACTGAGCCGGCTGATCAAGCCCGGTTTATTTCCATGGTGCGGAGCCGCTGACCGGCTTCATTTCAGAAAGCCGCGATGATGCCATTTGCCTTCAATGCGCCGTCCGAAGACAAGTCCGAGCTCGAGGATGCCGGTGATTTCACGCCGCGGTTCGATGACCGCGGCCTGATCACCGCTATCGTGACGGACGCCAATGACGGCGAACTGCTCATGGTGGCGCATATGAACGCCAAGGCATTGGCGCTGACCATCCAGACCGGCCAGGCCCACTATTTCAGCCGCTCGCGCGGCAAGCTCTGGCTGAAGGGCGAAACCTCGGGCAACATCCAGACGGTGAAGGAAATCCGCACCGACTGCGACCAGGATGCAATTTGGCTAAAGGTCGAAGTTGCCGGTCACGATGCGACCTGCCACACTGGTCGCCGTTCCTGCTTCTATCGGACGGTGAGCCTGGAAGACGGCAAGCCGATGCTCGAGATCGCCGACGACGAGCGCCAGTTCGATCCTCACGAAGTCTACGGAAAGGAGCCGTAACAACGGCACACCGTCTCTTTTGGGGTCAGGAGGGGCGGCCATATACCAATTCGAAAGGGTGGCGGCGCACTAATATTTGCCTGCGCGTCGTGCCAGGGGGAGGTTTGCCATGGTGAGCTGGAGTTTGATCCGTCAAGGCTCCGAAGCCGTCGGTTCCGACGCTGGCATCGCCTCGCCCTCCGACATCAAGCTCCCCGCCCCCACACCGAAGAAGCCGAAGCTGGCGCTTGCCCTTGGCGGCGGTGCTGCGCGCGGCTGGGCGCATATCGGTGTACTGCGTGCACTTGACGAAGCGGGCATCGAGATCGGCATGATTGCCGGCACATCGATCGGCGCGCTGGTCGGCGGTTGCTATCTGGCGGGCAAACTCGACGAGCTCGAGGGTTTCGCCCGGTCGCTGACCATGCGCCGGATCGCCAGCCTACTTGATCTTACCATCGGCGGCAGCGGCCTGTTCGGCGGCATGCGGCTCACCAAGCGCATGCAGGAACATCTGGAAGGGCTGAATGTCGAGGATCTCGACCGCCCGTTCGTCGCTGTGTCGGCCGAAGTCAATAGCGGCCACGAGGTCTGGATCGCCAACGGCTCGCTGATCACGGCACTGAGGGCGTCTTATGCCCTGCCCGGCATTTTCGAGCCGGTTCGCAGCAATCACCGAACGCTGGTCGATGGCGCACTGGTCAATCCCGTTCCGGTCTCGGTCTGTCGCGCCTATGAGCAGCCGCTGGTCGTCGCCGTCAACCTCAACTACGACATCTATGGCCGCTCCGCGGTGGTGCGCCATAGCGCCAGCCTGACGCCGTCCGAGGTGCAGAAGCAGGAGCACGCGCCTTATGCCAAGCTCGGCATGACCGGTGTGATGGTGCAGGCGTTCAATATCATCCAGGACCGCATCGCACGCGCACGTCTCGCCGGCGATCCGCCAGATATCTCGCTTCAACCGAGATTGAGCGACATCGGTCTTTCGGAGTTTCATCGCGCCGGCGAAGCGATCGAGCGCGGCTATCAGGAAGCCACGGCGCGGCTTCCCGAGTTGAGGCGCATGCAGGAGTTGTTCGCCGGCTCCAGCTGAGCAAGCCGGCGCGCCTTCATTCAGCCTGCGATATAGGCCTTAATGTCCTCGGCCTCGCGTTCGACCTCGGCGATACGGGTCTTCACCACGTCACCGATCGAGATGATGCCGGCGAGCTTTCCAGCGGTTTCGACCGGCACATGGCGGAAGCGCCGGCTGGTCATCAGTTCCATCAGCTCGTTGACCGTCGTTGCCTCGTTGCAGCGATAGACCTTCGCCGTCATGACCGATGCCACGGAGCTATCAAGACAGGCGGGGCCGGACTTGGCGATGGCGTGAACCACGTCGCGCTCGGTAAAGATCCCGGCGATCTTGTTTTCCATGCCGACGATGACGATGGCGCCGATCTTCTTCTTGCTCAGAATCGCGGCTGCTTCGGAAACGGTCGTGTTCGGGCCGGCGGTGACGACGTCCCTGCCCTTGGCATCCAGTATGGCTTTGACTGTATTGGACATTTGAACCTCCTATGTCGAAAGTGAGACACTTCAGCTGATCACAGGCATCCGCGACGGTCTCTCCTCCCAACGCGGATCAGTTCGAATGGTGCACTTCAACGCTCAGGATTGCAATATATCCGCATCCTCTGAAATAGAGGGAAGTTCGGGCGGCGGACGGTCGAAGAGCGAAAACAGCACGAAGCCGAAGAGAAAGCCACCGATATGGGCGTCCCAGGCGATCGGCGCGCCGGTGTCACCGATCAGTGGAATGCCGACGGCGATCAGGATGTTGCCGACGAACCAGAAGAGCATGAACATGACGACGGTTCGGCTGCGGAAGGTTTCCGCGATCGAGAGGCGCGGATTGAGATGGGCGGGAAGCGCGACGCGGCGCTCCGACGGGAACGCAAAGCGGCAGGCAGCACCCATCAGGGCCGAAACGACGCCGGATGCGCCGATCAGCACGGTCGCTTGCCCCCAATTCAGCACGGCGTGAAGCGCGGCCGAGGCGACGGCGGCGAGCACCCAAAAGACCGTGTAGCGAACCCAGCCAATGCGGCGGGCGACGGGGGCGCCGAACGCCATCAGCCAGAGCCCGTTGAACAGGATATGCTCGATATTGCCGTGCAGCAGCGAATAGGTGAGCGGCGTCCAGAACAATTGCGGGCCCTGCTCCGCCAAGGGCGTGATGTAGCGTAGCGGGATGAAGCCGAAATCGAAGAACAGCATGTCGACGCCGCTTTCGGTCAGGAAAATCGCCTGCACGGCATAGATCGCCGCCAGGAGACCGATCGTTGCGACAATGACGCCTGGAAGATTAAAAATGGGCGTACGCGGCGGCTTGGCGGCGGGCTCGGTCGGCTGGTGCGGCTCGTTCGTATCGTCCATTGCATTCCTCGTTCACTTCGCGTGCACTGGCTTACAGGACGACAGGTCAAAAAAAAAGCCGTCCGGCAATCTACCGAACGGCTTGCTGAGCGTCCCCCGAGAATGACCTCGCGCCCGAGCAATTTATGCTGAACTTCCAATACCGGAAGCAATGAAAAGATACTGGCACGACGGGCCGTCACAGACAATCGAAACCCTTCCTTAACCTTAACTGCCCGGATCTGGCATGAAATCCGCATGGCATAGGGCAAGGTGGCCATGATGGCCGCCGTTTGAACCGAAATGAAACAGATCGGCAGTCCCATGCGCCTCAACACCACCATCCAGATCTTCGACTACTGGAACAAGCTACGCGGCAGCGAGATCGCTCCCCTGCGGACGCAGGTGGAGCCACGCGATATCAGGCAGCTTCTCTCCAGCCTCTTCATGCTAGAGACGTCAGGCGCCGGCCGTGTCACCTTCCGTCTCGCCGGTACGCGCATCTGCGATCTCTTCGGCCACGACCTCGGCGGCAGCTGTTTGTCGGAGCTCTGGGCACACGGGCACGAGGACATCGAGAAAACCGCCGTCGGCGTCATGGAGCACGGCATCCCGGCGCTCTTGAACGCCACCGGATACAGCACCGCCGGCCATCGCGCGGCCTTCGAGATCATTCTTCTGCCGCTGCGCAATGCCGAGGGAGAATGCGACAAGCTGCTTGGCGCAATCGCACCGGCCACGACCGCGAGCTGGCTGGAAGTCGTTCCGCTGCAGTTCCTGGCGCTCGACCGCAGCCGTTTGCTGCATGAGCAGCTCGACCCGGCGGAGAGCACGCAAAGCGGCGCGAACGAGCCCCGTGCAGCGACCAGCGGCAGCCGGTCGATCGCCGATACGGTGCGTCGTCTGATGTCCAGCCTGATGGATGAACCCGTGAAACAGGATGCACCATTTCGGCACTACCGCTGAGCGGTAAATCACCCTCGCCTGAACAACCTTCTGTTAATGGATTGCGAGTAAAGCTTGGCGCCAAGCTATTTTTAAAAGAAGCCCTTTGATGCACGCTTTCCAGCAAGCTCAGACGCAAAAAACTGCGCCTCGCCTTGAACAAGGTGCATTCCAGCGCGTGCCCATCAATATGCAGGGCCGCCTGATGCTGGCAAATTACGAGGAATTCGAGTGCCTGGTCATCGATATGTCGCCCGGCGACATGTATGTGACCTGCCAGGGCCGCCCGCGCGTCAACGAACGCGTCGTCGCCTATATCGATCACCTCGGTCGCGTTGAAGGCTATGTCCAGACGATCGACAGCCGCGGCTTCAACATGTCCATCCACGCCACCGAGCGCAAGCGCGAGAAGCTTGCCGCGCAGCTGACGTGGCTCGCCAACAAGCACGAACTCGGCCTGCCGGAAGATCGTCGCCACGATCGTCTGATGCCACGCGAGACGCAGACGGAAATCACGCTCGAGGATGGCACCCAGTATATGTGCCGGATCATGGACTTGTCGCTGTCGGGTGCTGCCGTCGACGTCGAGGTTCGCCCGGCGATCGGCACAGCGCTTCGCCTCGGCAACATGCGCGGCCGCGTGGTGCGTCACTTCGTCGAAGGTGTCGCGATCGAGTTCCTGTCGCTGCAGTCGCGCGATACGCTGCGCGAATTTCTCTGATCATCGTCATCCCGGCTTCACAAAGCTGATGGATTGAAGCGCCTCTTTAGGAGGCGCGCCCGATGTCGATTCTTTATCCCGAGATTGAAGCTTACGATCACGGTTTCCTCGATGTCGGGGACGGCCATCTGATCCATTGGGAAAGCTACGGCAATCCGCATGGACGGCCGGCGCTCTATCTGCATGGCGGGCCGGGCTCCGGCGCATCGCCCTCGGCGGCACGCTATTTCGACCCATCCGCCTATCGCATCATCCTGTTCGACCAGAGAAATTGCGGCCGCAGCCTTCCCAATGCCGCCGACATGGAGACGGATCTCTCAACCAACACAACCTGGCACCTGATCGATGACATCGAGAAACTTCGTTGTCACCTAAAGGTGACGGATTGGGTCCTGTTCGGGACCTCATGGGGATCCACGCTTGCACTCGCCTATGCGCAGACCCATCCGGCCCGCGTCGCGGCCATGGTTATTGCCGGCGTGACGACAACGCGCCGATCGGAAATCGAATGGTTGACGCAGGGCATGGCCGCACTGTTTCCCGCGGAATGGCACCAACTCAACGCATCTCTTCCCGGTGACATGAGAGTCAAGGGCGTTCTTGAGAGTTATCGAGAATTGCTCAATGGGCCCGATCTCGACGCGCGCCTCAAGGCGGCGCGGGACTGGCACGATTGGGAGGCGGCCTCCATCCTGCTTGCCAACCCCGAGGGCTATCCGCGACGCTGGCGCAATCCGGAGTATTTGCTCACCCGTGCGCGGATCATAACCCACTATTTCAGCCATGCGGCGTGGCTCGAGGAAGGTGCGCTGTTGCGGGACGCCGGAAAGCTTGCCTCGATCCCCGGCATTCTTGTTCAGGGACGGCTCGACCTGGAGGCGCCATTGACCACGGCATGGGAATTGGCGCGGGCGTGGCCGGGAAGCGAGCTCATCATCGTCGAAAACGCCGCCCATGCGCCCGATCACGACGGCATGGCGCGCGCAATTATCGCCGCGACAGACAGATTTCGCGAAATTTCTCAAAAATAATTTTCGACGCATCACCTTAAAAAGCGGCCCAAAACGCGTCATTTGCGGGCGAATCCGGCGTTCCAACGGCCGAAAGAGCACCGATTCCCTCCAAGGCTCACGATGAACGCAATATTACCGAAATGGCGACCTGACCGCCCGCGTTAATCTTTTGCCTCGAAACGAGCCATCCGTTGGCGGCGGGGCTTTTTGAGAAAGATAAAATTTGAAACAGTCTTGGTAAAGATTCTCTTCGAATTCCGGTAAAATTCGATGTTGATTTTAGTCGAATTCGACGCGCTTTTGAATCAACTAAGCCTTTAATTTTGCTTCTGAATTTTGCGTCGAGTAAAAACACATCTGGCAATGTCTCCTCACAAACGGGGACATACAAATGACGATAACAAACTTCATCAAGGGCGGCCTCGCCGCTGCTGCGATGCTCATGTCGATGGCAGGCGTCGGACAGGCCGGCTACCAGAGCATGACCGTTCTCGGCAACACCAGCCCGCCGATCGGCGCCTACCAGTTCTGCAAGGAAATTCCTGAGGACTGCAAGAACGCAGCCGGCGACCAGGGCACGATGGTGCTGACCGAAGACAGCTGGAAGACGATCCTGAAGATCAACTACCAGGTCAACTCGGAGATCACGCCGATGACCGACATGGAGATCTACGGCGTCGAAGAACGCTGGGCCTATCCGAAGACCGCAGGCGACTGCGAAGACTATGCGCTTCTGAAGCGCAAGATGCTGATCGAAGCTGGCTTCTCGCCATCGAACCTCCTGATGACCGTCGTGCTGCAGCCGAATGGCGATGGCCATGCCGTGCTGACCGTTCGCACCGATCGCGGCGACTTCATTCTCGACAACATGCGCAACAAGGTCATGCTCTGGGCCGATACCGAGTACACCTACCTGAAGCGCCAGTCGTCCAGCGATCCGACCCGCTGGGTCAAGCTTCAGGACGGCCGCGCCGTGGCTGTCGGCAGCGTCAAGTAATTCCATCCGCCGGAGCAATCCGGTGGGCAAGCAAGGCGCCTGGTCCCGTCCCCGCATGCACGTCCAGACCGGCGTCTCAAGAGCCGCTCCTGCTGTCCCAGGAGCGGCTCGCTTTTTATGGGCCATCGGCATGTGCTCGACGCTTTCGCTTAACGATTAATTAACCACGCAAGTCCGATCATCTCCTCATAGATCAGCGACACCGGCGGCTCACGTTTTTCCTGCGACGGTCAGATATTCGAAAGCCGTCATGCGCCAGGCCATTCAGAGCTCCACAGAGGTCGAGGAATCCCCTCTCCTGTCGACTGGCTTTCTCATCCGCACAACTATTGTCATCGCGCTTCTGGCGGTGCTTACCGTTGCTATCAGCGTTGGCGGCCGATGGTTTGGCGCGCGCGTCTCGCTCGCCGGAAATACCGACAGCACGGCGCCGGTGACGCTGACGATCGGCCAGGACACGCTGCGGCTCCAGGAAAACACGATTCGCTTTCCCAGCCAGCGGCACAGCGGCACCACCGAGCGCGCCGACCTCTATCTCGCTTGGCCGCAAATGCAGGGTTATTCGAGCGAAAACCGCGATCGCTTCGACGATATCGCAAAGTCCCCGGACCTGATTTTCCTGCAGGTCACGCAGGCGACCATGTCGCGCGACATGTCGGGCCGATTCGAGCCGATCTACTCGCATCTGATCGACCCGACCCCGCAGCCGTTCGCCAACGGCATGACGCTTCACAAGCTTCGGGCCGATACCGGCTATGGCGATGAAGTGCTGCTGACGGCGCCGCGCAAGGGTGGTCCCGATTACGTCGTGCGATGCCTGCTGCCGGCGAGCCCCGAGCAGACGACCAGCGGCGACTGCCAGCGCGATATCAAGGTCGGGCGCGATTTAAGTGTGCTCTACCGCTTCTCCAGCCGTCATTTGGTGGAGTGGGAACATATTGATGCCGCTATTGCCCAATTTGTGGAAACGCGCCTCGTGAACCGTTCCGCGACATCCAGGTAGAATGGTCCGAAACGGTGAAACAAACGATTAATCATAAACGGATTGGTAACCCCGAAGAGCTACCTTCAATGAGGTTGATCGTGCGGGCGAAGCGCGGTCCCGATTCTTCTAAACTGCAAGCCAAGCAAAGAGTGAAATAGTGTCAAGGTCAGCTTCTTCCGCTTCCCCGTCCCGCTCCAGCAATTTCCTGATCAAGGCGATCGTTGCGCTGTCCATGGCAGTCGGTTTGCTCGGTCTGGATACGGTCAATTCCGACGCGGAAGCTGCCAATTCGAAGTATGCCGGCATCGTCGTCGACGCCAATACCGGCAATGTCCTCTACAGCGAAAACGCCGATCGCTTGCAGTATCCGGCTTCGCTGACCAAGATGATGACGCTCTATCTGACGTTCGAAGCGCTCGAACAGGGCCGCATCCGTCTCGATAGCGCCGTTCCCTTCTCTGCTCACGCATCCGGCCAGGCCCCGACCAAGCTCGGCGTTCGCCCGGGCGCCACGATTTCGGTCGAGCAGGCCATTCTCGGCCTCGTGACACTTTCCGCCAACGACGCCTCGACCGCGCTTGGCGAACTGCTCGGCGGTTCGGAAGACCGCTTCGCGCAGATCATGACTGCGAAAGCGCATGCGCTCGGCATGACGCGCACCACCTACCGCAATGCCAACGGCCTGCCGAACACCGCGCAGATGACCACGGCACGCGACCAAGCCCGTCTCGGCATCGCGCTGCGCCAGCATTTCCCGCAGTATTACGGCTATTTCTCCACGCAGAGCTTCAAGTTCGGCAACCGCATCATCCGCAGCCATAACCGCCTCGTCGGTTCGGTGCGCGGCGTTGACGGCATCAAGACCGGCTACACCCGCGCTGCCGGCTTCAATCTCGTCAGCTCGGTTCAGGTCGATGGCAAGTCGATCGTCGGCGTCGTTCTCGGTGGTGCTTCCACGCCTGCCCGCGACACCCAGATGCGCAACCTGATTGCGTCCTACCTGCCCAAGGCTTCGACCCGCGGCGGATCCGCACTGGTTGCCCAGGCACCGAAGATTTCGTCCGAAACCGTCATTCCGGTGACCGTTGCCAAGCAGGAAGTCGCGGAACTGCCGCCGACGCATCCGCTGCCGGTCAGCCGCACCGAGGTTGCCTCGGCGCAGGTCGCTTATGCCGGCACGCCGTTGTCCAAGTCAGACAATCCGCTTCTGCAGGAAATGCCGCAGCCGACGAAGGTGAAGACGCAGCCGATCAAGCAGGCCGCTGCCGCTCCGGTTCCCACGCCGACCACCGCCTACGTTCCGCCGGAGCAGGGTGATACCTCGGTCGACAACGTCACGACCGCATCGACCAAGCAGGCGCAGCCGGAAGGCTGGGTCGTGCAGATCGGCGTCTCGGCCAGCCGCGAAGCAGCCATGGACCTGCTCGACGGCGCCAAGAACAAGGGCGGCAAGGCACTGCGTTCCGCGAAGCCCTTCGCCGTCGCCTATGCCGGCAGCTATCGCGCACGTTTCGGTGGCTTCGACGACCAGAAGCAAGCTGTCAACGCCTGCAACTCGCTGAAGCGTGCCGGCGTGAAGTGCTGGGCCTCCGCCCAGTGATGAAGACGACCGCCGCCTACTCAAGTTCAGGCGGCGGCCCGGAATTCGGCCTTGATCGGTGTTCGCGACAGGGCCGGCCTTCCTAGACCTGATTTGTATTGCGTACGGGGATAATTATGGCGATCAACGAGAATGTTCCGGAATTTCCGGCCGAAGGTCGGTTGACTGGCAAGAATCCGCGCTCGGTTCTGCATCCGCTTCACGAAGCGGCAATGCGACTTGCCGAGATTGGCATGCCGCGGCCTAAGGCTAAGACGGCCAAGACCAAGGATCTGATCAATCTGCTCTTGTCGCATGGCGCACGTGCCTGGCGCTACTCGCAGCCCGAAGCAAGTATCCATCTTCACGTCACCAACCCGGAAGGCCGGGCGCCGGTGACGATGCGGCTCCGCTGAGCCGAAACGAACAGGCCTTTCTCTGACGTGATGCGTTCGTCAGAGAAGGCCGAGTTCGGAGAGTTCGCGGCGCAGGTCTGCGGGCATCTCGGCAACGCCTTCGCCGAGCGTATCGAGATCGCGCGGGCGATCCTCTTCCGGATAATAACGCCACCCCTGAAAGGCACGCTTCGGCTGTACCGCCGTTTCGATGACCTCGGGACCGAGTACCAGATGGCAGCGGCCAATGCCCTCGCCATCGGTAAAGCTCTGGATATCCAGCAGCTTTTGCCGCGCCTGAACCTGGCCCTTGATCACCCAATACAGCGAACCACCGTCGAGCAGCTCTTCAACGCGCTTCGGGACCATTCGGGTCGTATGGACGGAGTGTGGTTCCATGCCGGCGGCGATCGCCCTCAAGGAACGTTCGGCCACCCATTCGCGCAGATCGTCGATCGAGTCGGCGCCGACGCAGAGTTTGATAAGATGCAATGCCATGTCGCCGTTCAAATCCTTTTGCGCGGCAGCGTCAAGCGGCTTGAACGCACCGGCGGCCCATAGCCGCCGGTTTTCCAATCACAGTGTGATACGCCGTCCAGACAGCGATAGGCGGCCCGGCCTATCAACACTCCACGACGTTGACCGCGAGGCCGCCGGTCGAGGTTTCCTTGTATTTCTCGCTCATGTCGTAGCCGGTCTGGCGCATGGTCTCGATGCAGGCGTCGAGCGGCACGAAGTGGCGGCCATCACCCTTGATCGCGAGCGATGCGGCTGTCACGGCCTTCACGGCGCCCAGCGCGTTGCGCTCGATGCAGGGAACCTGCACGAGACCGGCAACGGGATCGCAGCTCATGCCGAGATGGTGTTCCAGTGCGATCTCGGCTGCGTTCTCGATCTGCTCCGGCGTGCCGCCCATGACGGCCGCGAGACCGGCTGCGGCCATGGCAGCCGCCGAGCCGACTTCGCCCTGACAGCCGACTTCGGCGCCCGAGATCGAGGCGTTGTGCTTGATGATGCCGCCGACGGCTGCTGCCGTCAGCAGGTAGTCGCGGATGCCGTTCTGATCCCAATCATCGTGGAAGTGCTCGTAGTAGCGGATCGTCGCCGGGATGACGCCGGCCGCGCCATTGGTCGGCGCGGTGACCACGCGGCCGCCAGCCGCGTTCTCCTCATTGACGGCCATGGCGTAGACGCTCAGCCAGTCGTTGGCGAGCAGCGGATTGATGCGGTTGCTGCGCCACTCTTCCTGCAGCTTGTCGTGGATGGAGCGAGCGCGGCGGCGGACATTGAGGCCACCGGGCATGATGCCGTCGACCTTGAGGCCGCGTTCGATGCAGGAGCGCATCGCTTCCCAGATCCGGTCGAGGCCTTCGTCGAGTTCCTCGCGGCTGCGCTGGCTTTCCTCGTTGGCGCGCTTCATCTGCGCGATCGAGACGCCTGATCGCGCCGCCATGTCGAGCATCTGCTTGGCGGTGGAGAAGGGATACGGCACCTTGACGCCATCCGACGGCATCTTCTTCTTGGCACGCATGGTCTCCAGTTCCGTGTCGGTGACGACGAAGCCGCCGCCGACGGAATAGTAGATGCGGCGCACGAGCATCCGGCCGTCCTTGTCGAAGGCGGAGAAGGACATGCCGTTGGCATGGCCCGGAAGCGGCTGCTTCTTGTCGAACACCAGATCGGTCTTCGGCTGGAACTGATAGGCGGGATGCCCTGGCGGGGTGATGCGGCCGGAGCGCTCGACCTTGTCGATGATGCCGTCCATCTGGTCTGGATCGACGCTATCTGGCTGCTCGCCCATCAGGCCGAGGATGACGGCCCTGCCCGTCCCGTGGCCGATACCGGTGTGGGCGAGCGAGCCGTGCAGGCTGACCTTGATCGCCGCGACATTGGCACCCGACGACGGGCGCGGCCATTCATCCGACAGAATCAGATCGAGAAAGCGGTTCGCCGCTGTCATCGGCCCCATCGTGTGGGAACTGGAAGGGCCGACGCCGATCTTGAATACGTCGAAAACAGAAAGGAACATGTGTGCGTCCTGTTGAGATTTTACTAATTCAGGCTACGCCAGCGCAGCCTGCGATCCGTTCGGTTCCCCGACATAGCATTTCACGCGTGCGACATCATCCTATGAAAGGTTCCATGTCCGCCCGTTGTTGCGGTCAGCGCTTCTATCTATAGAGTGGGCGCGTGGAGAGGGACTGAATCAATATAATGATGACGACACCAGATTACATCGCCCTGTGCTTCTTCGCGCTCATGTGGTTCGGTTATGCGCGTCTGTTGCGCAGCGCCAGCCTCTTCGGCCGCACCAGTCTCACGCATGCCATGATCGAGCGGCGGCGTGAATGGATCTACAATTCCCTGCGCCGCGACCTGAAGATGATCGATACGCAGATCATGGCCGGCCTGCAGAACGGCACGGCCTTCTTCGCCTCCACCTCGATCTTCGCCGTCGGCAGCTGCTTCGCGCTGCTTGGCGCGACGGAGAAGGTCGATGCGGTGTTCGCAGATCTGCCGCTGGTGCTGCATAGCGGGCATGCGGTGTTCGAGATGAAGGTCGGCGGCCTGGCGGCACTGTTCGGCTATGCCTTCTTCAAGTTCGGCTGGTCCTATCGCCTCTTCAACTACTGCACGATCCTGTTCGGCGGCATCCCGATGATGCGCGACACCGAAAACGACGTTCTGGCGGCGGAACGGGCGGCCGAGCGCGTCATCCGCATGAACATCATCGCCGGCGGCCACTTTAACGAGGGGCTCAGGGCGATCTTCCTGTCGATCGGCTATCTCGGCTGGTTCATCAACCCTTACGTCTTCATGGCGACGACCACGATCGTCATCGTCGTCCTGACGCGGCGGCAGTTCTTCTCGGAGGCGCGGCTGGCGATCATGGATCGCGAGCCGTCATCAAATCTCCACCTTTCTCCTATTCCCCGCAGCAATCCGTCGGCCGACGGAAACGACTCATCTGGGGGATTGTGAATGACTGTTCCGGCGACGGAGACCGCAGCGGCGCCAAAGCCGCCGCGCATCGGCCTGCTCGACACGCTGCGTGGCGCGGCGCTGGTCGCGATGGCAACCTATCATTTCACCTGGGACATGGAATTCGTCGGCTATCTCACGCCGGGCACCGCCGAGACCGGCTGGCTGAAGCTCTATGCCCGCGCCATCGCCTCAACCTTCCTGTTCATCGTCGGCGTCAGCCTGGTGCTTGCCAATACGCCGGAGACGCGCTGGACTTCGTTCTGGAAGCGGTTCGCGATGATCGCCGCCGCGTCGGTGGCCATCTCCGTGGCTACTTATTTCTTCATGCCGGGAGAATGGATCTTCTTCGGGATCCTGCACTGCATCGCCGTGCTGAGCGTGGTCGGCGTGCTGCTGTTGCGGCTGCCCCTGCCCGCGATCGTCGCCGTCACCGTGTTGGCCGTCGCCGGCTGGATCGCCGATACGTGGGTATCGCCGGGTATCCTGCGCTCGCCGTTCTTCGATCCGCGTTATCTGGCCTGGATCGGCTTTGCGGAAATGCCGCAGCGCTCCAACGATTATGTTCCGCTGTTTCCGTGGATGGTGCCGTTTCTGCTCGGGCTGACGAGTGCTGCCATCGCACTCAGAACGGGGCTTCCGGCCAAGCTCGCCGGTCTAGGGACTGGATCAAGCCTGCTCGCCAAGCTAGGCCGACACAGCCTCGCCTTCTATCTGATCCACCAGCCGGTGCTGATCTCGATCGCGTTCGCGCTCGCTTACATCGTGCCGCCGGCCAAGCCCGATCCCGTGCAGACCTACCTGCAGCAATGCAACACGTCCTGCAGCCTGCAGGAAGGCGAAGCGCTGTGCCGCAGCTTCTGCCAGTGCACGCTCGATAAACTTCAGGAGCAGAAGCTGTTCACGCCGTTTCAATCCGGCGAGGTCAAGGCCGATGATGGTCGCATCCTCAGCCTTGCCAGCGAATGCAGCGCAGCGCCCCAATAAGGGGCGCCTGGGCTGATCACGTACCTACGCCGATTTCTGCGAGGCGGCCGAGGCAGGATTCTTCGATATTGTCGAGTTCGGCCAGAGTGTCGTCGATATCCTTGCGCTTCTGGCGCAGGTCCTCGCGCTTCTCGTCGACGCGCTTCATCAACAGCTTCAGCTGTCCGAGCTCGCCCGGCGGCTCCTTGTAGACCTGAATGATCTCGCGAATTTCGGCGATGGTGAAGCCGATGCGGCGACCGCGCAGGATCTCCTGGATCAGACGCCGATCGGTCGGGCGAAACAGCCGCGTGCGGCCACGACGCTCCGGATGAATGAGGCCTTCGTCTTCATAAAAGCGAAGCGTGCGCGTCGAAACTCCGAATTCGCGCGTCAACTCCGTGATGCTGTAATATTTGCTAACCGGCATGGATCCCTCGATATTCAGGAACCCATAATATTGACTTTTACGTAATAGTCAATTTGTGCAACCCGGTTGCGAGTTGCCTATATGCCAAACCACCAGGTGGCGATCCCCAGAAAAGCGAAGAAGCCGGTGCAATCGGTGACCGTGGTCACGAAAACCGACGAGGCGATGGCGGGATCGGCGCCGACCTTATCGAGCAACAACGGCAAAAGAATGCCGGCGACGGCGGCTGCGAAGAGATTGATGATCATCGCCGAGCCGATGACGAAGCCAAGCTGGTAGTCATGAAACCAAGTGGCCGCGATGGTGCCCATGATCACCGAGAACATGGCGCCATTGGCAAGGCCGACCGCCACTTCCCTTCGGATGACGCGGCCGGCATTGTATATATCGAGATCGCCGGTCGCGAGAGCGCGCACGGTCACGGTCATCGTCTGCGTACCGGCATTGCCGCCCATGGAGGCGACGATCGGCATCAGCACGGCGAGCGCGATCATCTTTTCGATCGAGCCATCGAACAGGCCGATGACGCTGGCCGATAGAAGTGCTGTGCCGAGATTGATCACCAGCCACAGGAAGCGGGACTTCACCGTCGAGAAGACGTTGTCCGACAGCTCTTCATCGCCGACACCGCCGAGGCGCTTGATGTCTTCATCGGCCTCTTCGTGGATGACGTCGACGACGTCGTCGATGGTGAGCACACCGACCAACCGGTCGTTCTCATCAACGACGGCGGCGGAGAGAAGGTCGTATTGCTCGAAGAGCTGCGCCGCCTCTTCCTGGTCCATTTCGGCCGGGATCGGGTGGTTGGTCTCGCGCATGATCGTTTCGATCTTGTTCTGCCGCTTGGTGCGCAGGATCTTGTCGAGATCGATGGCGCCGAGCAGCTTGAACGTCGGGTCGATGACGAAGATCTGCGAGAAGGAATCCGGCAGGTTCTCCTCGTCGCGCATGTAGTCGATCGTCTGGCCGACCGTCCAAAACGGCGGCACGGCGACGAACTCCGTCTGCATGCGGCGGCCGGCGGAGCTCTCGGGATAATCAAGCGCCCGGCGCAGGCGAACGCGCTCGGTGAACGGCAGCTGCGCCAGGATCTCGTCGCGGTCTTCCTGGTCGAGATCTTCCAGAATGTAGACGGCGTCGTCCGAATCGAGCTCGCCGATCGCGGCTGCGATCTGCTCGTTCGGCATCTGGTCGACGATCTCGCGGCGGATCGCCTCGTCGACCTCCGTCAGCGCCGTCATGTCGAACTGGTCGCCGAGCAGGCGAACGAGCGCCAGGCGCTGATCGGGCTGGATCGATTCCAGCAGATCGCCCAATTCCGATTCGTGGAGGCGCGCGACGTGCTGTCTGAGGAAGATCGTATCGCGATCGGCGATGGCCGCACCGACAAGAGCCAGGAAGTCGCTGCGGACGTTTCCGTTCTCGTCGTAGAGGTCGGCTTCGCTGTCCTCCGGACGCGTGCGGACGAGCTCTTCTGCGTCGTTCGTCATCTTTGCCGCCCTCGCATCTCTTTCGAAGTTTAGAACGCTTCGATACGCCGGAATTCAACCCGTGCTAGCCGAAAGACATGGGAACGTCCAGCGTTAAACCGTTCATACGGATGACAATTCGCCAGTCGGAAGATAGTTTCGGCGCATCTGAAATCAGGAGAGGTTTTCGTGACCGTCCGCGCCATTCTACGCTTCCCTCACCCCGGCCTGAAAACGCCTTGCGCACCGGTGACAGCCTTCGACGACACCCTGCGCACGCTTGTCGCCGATCTGCTCGACACGATGCGTGCGGCCCCAGGCGTTGGGATCACCGCTGCGCATATCGGCGTGTTCGAGCGCGTGACCGTCATTGAGCTTAGCCGCGAGGATGGGGTGCGGGTTTACGTCAATCCCGAGATCATCAGCGCATCCCAGGACACCAGCCGCAATACCGAGGGCAGCGTCTCGATGCCTGGATCGACCGACGAGGTGATCCGTCCGAACGCGATCCGGTTTCGCTATCAGGATGTCGATGGACACACGCACGAGGAGGACGCGGAGGGCTTTCTTGCCATCTGCATCCAGCATGAGATCGACCAGCTCGGCGGGATTTTCTGGCTGCAGCGACTGTCGAAGCTGAAGCGCGACCGATTGGTGAAGAAGTGGGAGAAGGACGGCGGCTGAGCCGGCTGAATTACATCTCGACCGGTGCCGGCAGCGGCTTACGTGCTGGCTCAGGCGCGGCGATCTGCGAGGCCAGTTCTTCCGGCGTCACGAGACCACCCGAGATCAGAAGCTTCGCGGCGTCTTCCGGCGACATGTCGAGCAGCACGATCTTCTCGCGTGGCACGAAAATCAGGAAACCAGCCGTCGGCACCGGGGTCGGCGGCAGGAAGACGCTGACCATGTCGTGGCCCATGGCGTTGAACTTCGAGGCAATCTCGCCCTTCGCATCCGTCGCGATGAAGACCATCGCCCAGAGGCCCTGGCTCGGATACTCGATCAGCCCGACCTTCTTGAAGGAGTTGCTGCGCTCCTTCAGCACCGTCTCGAAGATCTGCTTGACGCTCTTGTAGATGACACGCACCAGCGGCACGCGGCGCACGAGCGACTCGCTGAACATCACGATCTGCTGGCCGATCAGGTTCTTGCCGAGAAAGCCGATGATGGTGATGATGATCAGGCCAATCAGCAGGCCGGAGCCCGGAACGGCGAAATTCAGGTAGTTGTCGGGGTCGTAGCGCGCCGGAAGATAGGGCTTCACCCAGCTATCGGCCCAGCGCACCACTGACCATGTCAGCCACAGCGTGATGGCGATCGGCGCGCAGATGATAATGCCCGCCAGAAAGTTATTTCTGATGCGCGATGCGACCGACAATCGGGGCAGTTTTTCCGTCATCGTATGCCGACGAACTCCGTTGAGTTTAGCTGCGATCGGAAATCAGTGCCCCCGTGCTTTCCGTGCCAAAAACTGCCAGAATTCGCCGCCCCGCACAAGCCTCGGTCGGCCGGACTCACTCGACCGTGACCGACTTGGCAAGATTGCGCGGTTGATCCACATCGGTGCCCATAAAGACCGCCGTGTGATAGGCCAGAAGCTGGATCGGCAGCGAGAAGATCATCGGCGCGATGATCTCGTCGACGTTGGGAAGAACGATCGTCGCCATGGTCGGCAGCTTGGAGTGGGCGACACCCGCTTCATCGGTGATGAAGATGATACGACCGCCGCGGGCTGCCACTTCCTGCATGTTCGACACGGTCTTTTCGAAGAAGCGGTCGTAGGGCGCGATGACGATGACGGGCATGTTTTCATCGATCAGCGCGATCGGGCCGTGCTTCAACTCGCCGGCCGCATATCCTTCGGCGTGGATATAGGAGATTTCCTTGAGCTTCAGCGCGCCTTCCATGGCGAGCGGATAGCTGGTGCCGCGGCCGAGATAGAGCACGTCCTTGCACTTCGACAGCTCGCGCGACAGGGTTTCCATCTGCGGCTGGATGGCGTTGAGCACGCGACTCATGATGCGCGGCATCTCGGCGAGATGGCGCACCAACTCCTTTTCCTGATCCGGGCCGATCGTGCCCCTCGCCTTGCCGGCGCCCAATGCCAGCGATGCCAGGACGGCGAGCTGGCAGGTGAAGGCCTTGGTGGAGGCGACGCCGATTTCAGGGCCTGCCATGATCGGGAAGATCGCATCCGATTCACGGGCGATCGTCGATTCCTTGACATTGACGACGGCGCCGATTTTCAGGCCGTTGTCCTTGCAGTAACGCAGCGAAGCCAGCGTATCGGCGGTCTCGCCCGACTGCGAGATGAAGAGTGCTGCCTGCGTCGGCGACAGCGGCATTTCGCGGTAGCGGAACTCGGAGGCGACGTCGATCTCGACTGGCAGACGCGCATAGCGCTCGAACCAGTATTTGCCGACGAGACCGGCGAGATAGGCGGTGCCGCAGGCGGAGATGGCGAGACCGGTCACCGACTTGAAATCGATCGCCGCCGCGTTGGCGCTGATCGTGTTGCTGGCAAAATCCACATACTGGCTGAGCGCGTGGGAGATGACCTCCGGCTGCTCGTAGATTTCCTTTTCCATGAAGTGGCGGTGGTTACCCTTGTCGACCACGTAAGCCGTCGTCTGCGAGATCTGGCGCGGGCGCGAGACTTCGTTGCCGTCGAAATCGAGGATGGTCGCGCCGTCCTTGGTCAGAACCGCCCAGTCGCCGTCGACGAGATAGGTGATCTCGCTGGTAAAGGGCGACAGCGCGATGGCGTCGGAGCCCAGGAACATCTCGCCCTTGCCGTAGCCGACAGCGAGCGGCGGACCGGAGCGGGCCGCCATGATCGTGTCGGGGTCCTTCTGCAGCATGACTGCCAGCGCATAGGCGCCGGTGACGCGGTTCAGCATCTTCATCATCGCTGCGCGCGGCTCGAGGCCCTCACCGAGATACTTGGCGACCAGATGGGCCACGACTTCGGTGTCGGTCTGCGTTTCGAAGACGGCGCCTTCGGCGGTCAGTTCGTCGCGCAGTTCGGAGAAGTTCTCGATGATGCCGTTGTGAACGACGGCAACGCCCTTGACGAAATGCGGGTGGGCGTTGGTCTCATTGGGGACGCCATGCGTTGCCCAGCGGGTGTGGGCGATGCCAGTCGTGCCGGGCAGCGGCTCGGCATCGAGGCGCTTTTCGAGATTGAAGAGTTTGCCTTCGGCGCGGCGGCGGTCCATGGCGCCATCGTGGATGGTGGCAACGCCGGCCGAATCATAACCGCGATATTCAAGCCGCTTCAGCGCATCGACCAGACGCACCGCCACAGGGCTGTTACCAACGATACCAACAATACCACACATAAAGAAATCCCCAGAGCCAGCAATCAATTGCAGGCAGTCGTAACAATTTTCACTTTTTACTCAATCGGCCCGGCGGTCACTTTCGGTGACCGCGCGTTACGAAGACAATCAGCCCTTCGCCTTCTTGGCGGCCTTCTTCGCAAGCGCCAGTTCGCGCAGGATCTTGGCGCGGCCGGGCTTGATCTCCTGGCGCGCGCGTCCGAAGGCAAGCGCGTCGGCCGGAACGTCATTGGTGATGACGCTGCCTGAGGCGATGTAGGCGTTGTCGCCGATGCTGACGGGTGCCACGAGCGAGGAGTTCGATCCGACGAAAGCGTTTGCGCCGATGATCGTTTCGCTCTTGTTGACGCCGTCGTAATTGCAGGTGATCGTGCCCGCGCCGATATTGGCGCCGGCGCCAATGCGGGCGTCGCCGATATAGGTCAGATGGTTGACCTTGGCGCCCTCGCCGACCTTGCCGTTCTTCAGCTCGCAAAAATTGCCGACTTTCGATCCCTCGGCGAGATCCGCACCCGGCCGCAGGCGGGCAAACGGACCGACCGTGGCACCGGCGCTGACATGCGCGCCCTCGATATGCGAGAAGGCATGGATGATGGCGCCGCCATCAATCACCACGCCGGGGCCGAAGACGACGTTCGGTTCGATCAACGCATCCTGGCCGATGACGGTGTCAAAGGATAGGAAGACGGTTTCGGGAGCGATCATGGTGACGCCCGAGATCATCAACTCGTGGCGACGGCGCTCCTGCCACAGCCGCTCGATGACGGCGAGCTCGGCGCGGTTGTTGGTGCCGGTCATTTCGACCTCGGGGGCATCGACCGCAGTGACGCGACCGCCCTGCGAGCGGGCGATCTCGACGAGATCGGTCAGATAATACTCGCCCTTGGCATTATTGTTGCCGATCAGAGCCAGAAGCTCCAGCGCCTTGCGACCGTTGATGGCCATCAGACCGCTGTTGCACCAGGTGACGGCGCGCTCGGCGTCGGTCGCGTCCTTCTCTTCGCGGATGGCGATCAGCTCCCCGTCCTTGACCAGCAGACGGCCGTAGCCGGTCGGCTTTTCGGTGTGGAAGCCGATGACGACGATATCGCTGCCATCTGCCAGCGCCTGGCGTGCGGCCTTCAGCGGCGCTTCCGTCTGCAAGGGAACGTCGCCGTAGGTGACGATGACGTCGTCATAGCCGCGCGCAATGGCTTCGCGTGCTGCAAGCACCGCATGGCCGGTGCCGAGGCGTTCCTTCTGGAGATAGGCCTCGATCTCGACACCGCCGACAGCAGCAGCCTTGGCGACCTCATCCGCATCGCGGCCGACCACGAGTGCCACGGCGCCGATATCGGTCTTCGCCACGGCTTCGACGACATGGGCGATCATCGGGCGGTTGGCCACCGGGTGGAGAACCTTCGACTTCGACGATTTCATGCGCGTGCTGTCACCCGCGGCGAGAATGACGGCAAGACAAGTGCGTTCCATGGTCTGCTCCCAAGAATCCGTTACAGGCGCGTTGCCGCCTCATAGCAGCAACTCGATAACGGAACAAAGATCAAAAAAGGATTAGGCCGATACCCTGGTCATTCCGGCATAGGCGTCATGCACATGATCGCGGCCCTCGACGATGACCGCCTCCATCGCTGAACGCGCCGCCGGCACATCGCCCGCCGCGATCGCCTTGACGATGCGCATGTGTGTTTCGGCGATGTTCGAGAAGCCGTTCTGTGAGGGCGGCGTGCTGATGCGGAACATGCCGACGAGTGCGGCCTCTATCAGGCTTCCGAGCGTATGCATGAAAGGATTGTGCGCGGCGTCAGCGACGGCGAGGTGGAATTCGAGATCGGCCATCGCGAGGCTCTCGGTCGTATGATCGGGCGCCGCCATCTCCTTGGCGAGATCGGTCAAAAGCGCGATCTCCTCAGGTGTTGCCCGCTCGGCCGCCAGACCAGCCGCGAAGGGTTCGACGGCCAGCCGGATATCGTAAAGCTGCAGCAGGAACTCCTCGGTCACGTCGTCATCGAAGTGCCAGGCGATCACCTCGCTGTCGAACATGTTCCACTGGCTCTTTTCGGTGACCCGGGTGCCGACGCGCGCCTTGGCGACGATCATGCCCTTGGCGGCCAGCGTCTTCATCGTTTCGCGAAGAACTGTGCGGGACACCTTGAAGCGCTGCGCAAGCTCGATATCGCCGGGGAGAATGCTCCCGACAGGATAGGTGCCGGCGACGATGGAGCGGCCGAGTTCGTCCACCACCTGTGCGTGGCTGGTGCGAGATCGGCGTTGTGTCTTCCCGGTGTCCAGAATTCTATTGCGCAAGCCACGACCCCCGTCAGGCATACCTCTTGTTCAAACTCGAGAGGAACAGGATGGCCTTCTGCATCAGGATGAATGCAAAAAGCAGCAGGCCGATCAGTATCTTCGTCCACCAACTGGAGAGTGTTCCATCGAAGGTGATGTAGGTCTGAATCAACCCTTGTATCAGGAGCCCGATAAAGGTCCCCGCTACAAATCCCGCTCCACCCGTCAGCAAAGTGCCCCCAATGACAACCGCCGCGATGGCATCGAGCTCGACACCGACGGCCGCCAACGAGTAGCCGGCGGACGTATAAAGGGAAAAAACGATTCCGGACAGGCCGGCAAGGAAGCCGGAAAGCGCATAAATCTGAATTGTGGTGCGACCAACCGGCACACCCATCAACTGCGCCGTGTGCGCCCCGCCGCCAAGCGCGTAAACGTTGGTGCCGAAGCGGGTGCGGTGGGCGATGAAGATGCCGACGGCGAAGACCAGGAGCATCACGGCGCCGATCAAAGTGAGTCGGCCGCCGCCCGGCAGCTTGTAATAGAGGCCTGACAGCGTGTTGTAATAATCGTGGCCGATCGGGATGCTGTCGATGGAGAGCACGAAGGCCATGCCCCGCGCGAGGAACATGCCAGCAAGCGTAACGATGAAGGCCGGCATCTGCAGATAATGGATCACGGCGCCCATCGCCGCCCCGAAAGCGGTGGTGATGACAAGCACCAGCGCGAAGGCGACCAGCGGATGGATGCCGGTGTTCTGCAGAATGACGGCGAGAAACACGCCGGTGAAGGCGATGACCGAGCCGATCGAGAGGTCGATACCACCCGAGATGATCACGAAGGTCATGCCGACGGCGGCAATGCCGAGGAAGGCGTTGTCGGTCAAGAGGTTGCCGACCACGCGCGTCGACAGCATGCTCGGATACTGCATGGCGCAGACAGCATAGGAGAGGATGAAGATCACGATTGTCGCGAGAAGCGGCAGGTATTTCGAATTCATTTCTGCAGTTCCCCTCTCGGGCCGGAGCGACGCCCCATAAAGACGGCTGCCGATTGCACGGCCGGCGACTGGATCACCAGGATGACCAGAACAATCAACGCCTTGATGATCAGGTTGAACTCCGGCGGGAAGCCCGAGAGCAGGATGCCGGTGTTGACTGCCTGGATGATCATCGCGCCGATCAGCGAGCCGACGATGCTGAAGCGACCGCCGAGCAGCGAGTTGCCGCCGACGACGACCGCGAGGATCGCGTCGAGCTCGAGCCAGAGCCCGGCATTGTTGGCGTCGGCACCCTTGATGTCGGCGGCGACGATGATGCCGGCGATCGCGGCGCACAGCCCGCTCAGCATGTAGACAGCCATCAGGAGCACCGGCGTGCGGACGCCGGACAGCGTGCTTGCGCGGCGATTGATGCCGGTTGCCTCGACGAGCATGCCGAGCGCGGTGCGGCGAACGAGCAGCGTGACGAGAACGCCGACCACCAGCCAGATGACAACGGGCATCGGCATGAAGGCGAAGGAGCCGCTGCCGAAGAAGATCAGACCGTCATCGTTGAAGGTCATGATCACGCCCTCGGTGATCAGCTGCGCGATGCCGCGACCGGCAACCATCAGCACCAGCGTGGCGATGATCGGCTGGATGTTGAGCACCGCCACGAGGAAGCCGTTCCAGACACCGCATGCCAGACCGATCAGCAGCGTCAGCACCAGCGTCCAGGCGAGCGAGTTGCCTGAGACGATCGACGACGCTGCGACGGCGCCGCAGATGGCGATGACCGCGCCGACGGAGAGGTCGATGCCCTTGGTGGCGATCACGAGCGTCATGCCGATCGCCAGAAGCGCGACCGGCGCGCCGCGGTTCAAGACGTCGATCAAGCTGCCGTAGAGCCGGCCGTTTTGAATAGTGACATTAAAAAACTGCGGGAACATAATGAAGTTCAACAGCAATATGACTGCTAGCGCGATCAATTGCGGTGCCAGGCGGATGAGCAGCGCCTTCTGTGACGACGTCATGCGTCCTCCGTCTTTTTCTGCACGGCGGCGATTGCCTGGACGATGCGCGACGTGCTGACGTTTTCACCCGTCAACTCCGCCACATGCTCGCGGTCCCGCAATACCAAAATACGTGAACTATAGGCGATAAGCTCTTCTAATTCCGACGAAATAACGATCAGAGACATGCCCCTTTCGCAGAGCTCCTCGATCAGCTTTATGATCTCGGCATGGGCGCCGACATCGATGCCGCGGGTCGGCTCGTCGAGGATCAGGAAGTCGGGATTGGTGGCCAGCCAGCGGGCGAGGATCGCCTTCTGCTGATTGCCGCCTGACAGCAGACGGATCGGCTTTTCGCGGTCGGTGGTGCGGATGTCGAGCGCCTTGATGTACTGGTCGGCAAGCGTGTTCTGCTCGCCGCGAGACAGCGGCCGCGCCCATCCTCGGCGCGCCTGCAGCGCCAGCGCGATGTTTTCGCGGATCGAGAGATCGCCGATGATGCCATCGGTCTTGCGATCCTCCGGGCAGAAGCCGAAACCGGCGCGGATCGCCGCTCGCGGGTTGGAAAGCGCCACCGGCTTGCCGTCGATCTTGGCGGTGCCGCTATCGGCATTCTCGATACCGAAGAGAAGCTCGGCCGTTTCCGTGCGCCCGGAGCCGAGAAGACCGGCGACGCCGACGACCTCGCCGACGCGCACGTTCAGGTCAAACGGCTTCACCTTGCCGCGCTTGCCGTATCCCTCGAAACTGTATTTGACGGGACCGGCCGCCACGCTGCGTTCCTTCACGGCGGCTTCGGCATGTGCCAACTCGTGGCCAAGCATCATCGAGATCAGGCCCTGGCGCGGCAGCTCGGCCTTCTCGCGTGTGCCGACCAGCTTGCCGTTGCGCAGCACCGTGATGCGGTCGCTGATGTCGTAGACCTGCTCAAGGAAGTGAGTAATAAAAACAATGCCTAGCCCGCGTTTCTTCAGGTCACGCATGATGCCGAAGAGCATCGCCACTTCCTGCGCGTCGAGGCTTGCCGTCGGTTCGTCGAGGATCAGCACCTTGCCGGAGAGATCGACGGCGCGAGCGATGGCCACGACCTGCTGGACGGCGACGGAGAAGCGATCGAGCTGCGCGGTGACGTCTATCTCCATGCCATATTGTCGCAGCAACTCGCGCGCCTGGCGGTTCATGGCGGAAACGTCGATCATGCCGAAGCGCTTCGGCTGACGCCCGAGAAACAGGTTTTCTGCAACGCTCAAATTGGAAAGGAGATTGACCTCCTGATACACGGTTCCGATGCCAAGCCGCTGCGCAGCAAGGGTATCAGCCGGATCGATCTCGGCGCCATCAAGCGTGAGGCTGCCTTCGTCGCGGCGATAAGCACCGGTAATGCACTTGATCAGCGTCGATTTTCCGGCGCCGTTTTCACCCAGCAGCGCGTGCACTTCGCCCTTGCGAAGGGTGAAATCGACCTTGTCGAGAGCGACGGCTCCGGGGAAGAATTTCGATATGCCTGATGCGGCAAGGACGTTCTCGAAATTGTGAATCATCAAGTGGGCTTTTCCTGATATTGACCGACATGGCCTGATAGCAACCCGACATGATGTCTGGCAGCGTTCGCGGCAGTTCCGCACCGGTCCATGATGGACCGGTGCGGTTCATGTGTCAGATCAGTAGCCGAGGCCCTTCTTGGACTCGTAGACCTTCTTCGGATCGTCAGCCTGGGTGTAGAGCTTCGATTCGGTCTGGATCCACTTGGCCGGAGCCTTCTTGTCCTTGAGGTAGGCGTCGAGCGCGTCGAATGCCGGGCCTGCCATGTTCGGCGTCAACTCGACGGTCGCGTTGGCTTCGCCGGCTTCCATTGCCTTGAAGATATCAGGAACGGAGTCGATCGAGACGACGAGGATGTCCTTGCCCGGCTTCAGGCCGGCTTCCTTGATCGCCTGGATACCGCCGACAGCCATGTCGTCGTTATGGGCGTAGAGGGCGCAGATGTCCTTGCCGCCGTTCTCAGCCTTCAGGAAGCTTTCCATGACTTCCTTACCCTTGGTGCGGGTAAAGTCGCCGGTCTGGCTGCGAACGATCTTGAAGTTCGACTTGCCGGCAATGGCTTCCTCGAAGCCCTTCTTGCGAGCGATGGCCGGCGAGGAGCCGGTGGTGCCCTGGAGCTCGACGATGTTGCACTTCTTGTCGGCAACGGTCTTCACGAGCCAGTCACCGGCAACCTTGCCTTCGTGAACCTGGTCGGAGGTCACGGCCGTCAGGTAGAGATCCTCAGGCGCCTTGATCGTACGGTCGAGCAGGATGACCGGGATGTTGGCTTCCTTGGCTTCCTTCAAAACCGCATCCCAGCCGGTTTCAACAACCGGGGCGAGCAGGATGGCGTTGACGCCCTGGGCGATGAAGGAGCGGATTGCCTTGATCTGGTTTTCCTGCTTCTGCTGGGCATCGGCGAACTTCAGGTCGATGCCGCGCTTCTTGGCCTCTTCCTTGGTGACGGTCGTCTCAGCAGCGCGCCAGCCCGATTCCGAGCCGATCTGCGAGAAGCCGACAACCAGTTCGGCGGCCTGTGCAGAGCCGAACATGCAGGCAGCAAAAACCGTGGCACTCATGAGTGCTGTCTTGAATTTCATGATTTCCTCCAAAAGCCGCCTCCCGCGGCACGCACTAGGAAAATCATATAGTATTACTTTTGTAAATGCACTTTCTGGTATGCAACGCAGCAAAAAAGGGCGCCCGAAACGAGCGCCCTTTCGCATGTGCTAACAGTGAGAAATGCTCACTTCGGCAGCTTGTCATCCACGCCTTCGACGTAGAAGTTCATGCCGAGCAGCGTGGCATCATCAGCCTTCTCGCCAGCCTTCAGCCACGGCGTGCCGTCCTGCTTGTTGATCGGGCCGGTGAAAGGGTGAATCTCGCCCGACTTGATCTTGGCTTCGGTATCCTGCGCCATCTTCTTCACGTCGTCAGGCATGTTGGTGTAGTCGGCCATCTTGAGGATGCCGTCCTTCAGGCCGTCCCAGCTCTGCTCGGACTTCCAGGTGCCGTCGAGCAGCGCGTGAACGCGCTTGGAGTAGTAGTTACCCCAGGTGTCGACGATGGCCGTCAGCTGCGCCTTCGGGCCGGCAGCGATCATGTCGGAAGCCTGGCCGAATGCGTGGATGCCGCGCTCTTCGGCAACCTGCATCGGGGCCGTCGTGTCGGTGTGCTGCGTCAGCACGTCGACGCCCTGGTCAACCATGGCCTTGGCGGCGTCGGCTTCCTTGCCCGGGTCGAACCAGGTGTTCACCCAGATGACCTTGAGCTTGAAATCAGGATCGATCGACTTCGCGCCCTGCTCGAAGGAGTTGATGCCCATGACCACTTCCGGAATCGGGAAGGAGGCGATGTAGGCAGCGCCGTGGTTCTTCGAGGTCTTGGCGGCGATCTGGCCGAGAATGTAGCGACCTTCGTAGAAGCGCGAGTTGTAGGTCGCAAGGTTCGGGCCGGACTTGTAGCCGGTGCCGTGCTCGAACTTCACATCCGGGAACTTGGCGGCAACCTTGACGGTGGCGTCCATGAAGCCGAAAGAGGTGGTGAAGATCAGCTTGCAGCCGGAGCGGGCGAGACGCTCGATGGCGCGCTCTGCATCCGGGCCTTCGGGAACGTTTTCGAGGTACGGCGTGTCGATCTTGTCGCCGAATTCCTTCTGGATCTGCTGGCGGCCGAGGTCGTGCGCCTGCGAGTAGCCGCCGTCGGTATGCGAGCCGACGTAGACGAAGCAGACCTTGGTCTTGTCGGCGGCCTGTGCGGACGAGCCGACGCTCAAAATGGCAGCTGCCGAAGCGGCAAATGCGAATGCTAGTCTTTTCATGATAACCCCTGTGGTTTGGAATCTCTGAGTTCGTTTGTTCTTGTTCTATCGTTCCGGGACGAATGGTTTTCCCAGAGACGCCGGCGTGTTGATCAGCGTCGTGCGCCGATTATGAGAAATGATGACGAGAACCACAATAGTGGCCGCGTAAGGCAGCATCGACAGGAACTGCGCCGGAATACCGATGCCGAAAGCCTGGGCATGCAGCTGCAGGATCGTGACCGCGCCGAAGAGATAACCGCCGGCGAAGACCCGCCACGGACGCCATGAAGCGAAGACCACCAGTGCCAGCGTGATCCAGCCGCGGCCTGATGACATGTTCTCCACCCATTGCGGCGTATAGACCAGCGACAGCTGCGCGCCGGCGAGCCCCGCGCAGGCGCCCCCGAACATCACCGCGAGATACCGGGTGCGGATGACGCTGATGCCGAGCGCATGCGCTGAGCCGTGACTGTCGCCGATGGCGCGTAGCTTGAGGCCGGCGCGGCTGCGGAACAGGAACCAGCTGACGCCGAAGAGCAGCGCCAGCGACAGGTAGAAGGTCAGATCCTGCTTGAACAGCACCGAGCCGACGAAGGGAAGGTCGGAGAGGTAGGGCACGACGATCGGCGCAAGCCGGACGCCGGGAACACTGACATAGCCCTCGCCAAGCATGCCCGACAGGCCAAGGCCGAGGATGGTGAGCGCAAGACCTGTTGCCACCTGGTTCGCAACCAGCGTCAGCGTCAGGAAGGCGAAGAGTAGCGAGAAGATAGCGCCCATCGCGATGCCGGCGAGAAGGCCGATATAGGGCGAGCCAGACATCTGCGCCCCGGCGAAGGCCGCGACGGCACCCATGATCATCATTCCCTCGACGCCGAGGTTCAGCACGCCCGAGCGTTCTGTCACCAGTTCGCCGAGTGCGGCGATGACGAGCGGCGTCGAGGCGGTGATGACTGTCAGAAGGATGGCTTCGAAAATGCTCATGCGACGCCTCCCCGGACACGCGACCAGACGATGCGGATCTTGTAGGCGATCAGCGTGTCGCAGGACAGGACGAAGAACAACAGCAGCCCCTGGAAAACGCGGGTAACCTTATCGGAGACGCCGATCGACAGCTGCGCGGCCTCGCCACCCAGATAGGTCAGCGCCAGCACCAGGCCGGAAGCAATGATGCCGAGCGGGTTGAGGCGTCCGAGGAAGGCGACGATGATCGCGGTGAAGCCGTAGCCCGGTGAGATCGCCGGCTGCAGGTGGCCGATCGAGCCCGAGACTTCCGAGATGCCGGCGAGACCGGCCAGCGCGCCGGAGAACAGGAAGCTGAACCAGATCATCTTCTTCGATGAGAAACCGGCGAAGCGCCCTGCCCGTTCCGACTGGCCGAGGACGACGATCTCGAAGCCCTTCAGCGTGTATTTCAGCATGAACCAGACGAGGATCGCGGCGATGATCGCGAAGATGAAGGCCCAGTGGGCGCGGCCGGACTCTTCCCAGATCGCCGGCAGCACCGCTTCGGGCGGAAAGGAGACGCTCTCAGGGAAATTGAAGCCGGCGGGATTGCGCCAAGCGCCGCGGATCAGCCAATCGAGAAAGAGCTGGGCAATATAGACCAGCATCAGGCTGGTCAGGATTTCATTGGTGTTGAAATGCGCCTTGAGCAGCGCCGGGATGCCGGCGAACAGCGCTCCGCCGAGCGCACCCATAATCAGCATCAGTGGCAACACGAGGGGCGAGTGCCATTCGGTGAACAGGATGGGCAGGATCGAGCCGGTGATCGCGCCCATGGTGAACTGGCCCTCGGCGCCGATGTTCCAGTTGTTCGAGCGATAACAGACGGCGAGGCCGACGGCGATCATGATCAAAGGTGCGGCCTTGATCGCCAGTTCGTGCAGCGACCAGACTTCGAGCAGTGGCTCCAGGAAGAAGGCGTCGAGCGCCTCGATCGGATCCTTGCCCAAGATCTCGAACATGATCGCGCCGGCAACCAGCGTCAAAATCAGCGCCAGCAGCGGCGAGACGAGGCCGTAGAGCTTCGACGCCTGCGGGCGCTTTTCGAGTTCAATGCGCATGCGTGGTCTCCGGCGCGGTCTTGCTTTCATGCAGGCCGCCCATCAGCAGGCCGATCTTCTCGCGCGTCAGCTCGCCCGCAGGGAATGGCGACGACAGGCGTCCCTCGGAAATGACGGCGATCTCGGTTGCGACCTCGAAGATTTCGTCCAGATCCTGGCTAATGACGACGACAGCCGAACCGTTGCGGGCGAGGTCGACGAGCGCCTGGCGGATGCGGCTTGCCGCGCCCGCGTCCACGCCCCAGGTCGGCTGATTGACGACGAGGACGGCCGGCTGGCGGTCGAGCTCGCGGCCGACGATGAATTTCTGCAGGTTTCCACCCGAGAGCGAGCCGGCTGCCGGATCCTCGCCGCTCTTGCGCACGTCCATTTCCTCGGAAATGCGCTTCGTCGCGTTCTTCACGGCGCTACGGCGGATGATCTTGAGGAAACCGCCTGAAAGGAAGGCCTTGCGGTCGGATTTGCTGCGGGCAAGCACGAGGTTGTCGGAGAGCTTCATCGCCGACACGGCGGCGTGGCCGTGGCGCTCCTCGGGCACGAAGCCGGCTCCGAGCAGGCGGCGGGCGGTGATCCCTTGGTTTCCGACAGGCTTGTTGCGGATGACGACCGCTTCCGGCTTTGACACCGGATATTCGCCCGAGAGCGCATCGAACAACTCGCCCTGCCCGTTTCCGGCAACGCCTGCGATCGCAAGGATCTGGCCGGAACAGACGGTCATCGACACGTCCTTCAGCGGCATGGCGAAGGGGGTGCGCGGGGCGACGGAGAGGCCTGAGACGGCAAGCTGGACCGGACCCTTGGCGCCGCGATCGGGGTGCGTGACGGATGCGACGTCGTTGCCGACCATCATGCGCGCAAGCGAGGCCGGCGTTTCATCTGCCGGCACGCAGGCGCCGGTCACCTTGCCGTGGCGTAGCACCGTGGCGCGGTCGCAGATGCGCTGCACCTCTTCCAGGCGGTGGCTGATATAGAGCACCGAGCGGCCCTCGGCCTTGAGTTTGAACAATGTCTCGAACAGCTTGTCCGCTTCCTGCGGCGTCAGCACCGAGGTCGGCTCGTCGAGAATGATCAGCTTCGGGTTTTGCAACAGCACGCGGACGATCTCGATGCGCTGGCGCTCGCCGACGGAGAGATCGGCCACATGGGCGTGTGGGTCGAGCGGAAGGCCATAGGCCTGCGACAGCGCCCTCGCCTCCTCGGCAATCTTGCCGATCGGGATGCTGTCATCGAGAGAGAGCGCGATGTTTTCGGCAACGGTGAGCGCTTCGAACAGCGAGAAATGCTGGAACACCATGCCGATGCCAAGCTTGCGCGCAGCACCGGGCGAGTTGATCGCGACCGGACGGCCTTCCCAGACGATCTCGCCCTCGCTCGGCTCCAAGACGCCGAACAGCATCTTCACCAGCGTGGATTTTCCCGCGCCGTTTTCGCCGAGCAATGCATGGATTTCGCCGGGAGCGATATCGAGGTCTATGTGGTTACAGGCAGCAAAGCTGCCGAATAGCTTTGTCAGCTTCTGGACCGACAATAACGCGCCTGATGCCGGCACAGTCGATGACGACACTTTCCCCTCATTTCCCACTGCCGACCTGCCCCTTCAGGATCATTCTGGGATCAGCAGCGTCGTTCCGGTCGTTTTTCTAGCTTCCAGTTCCGTGTGGGCTCGCCCAACCTCGCGCAACGGATAGGTCTGATTGACATTGATACGCACTTTGTTGCTCAAAACAACATCAAATAATGCGTTTGCACAATCAGTTAGCTCATCGCGGGTGGCGATGTAGGTGAAAAGCGTCGGACGGGTCGCAAAGAGCGAGCCCTTCTGCGCCAGCAACGCCAGGGTGAAATCCTCTATTGGGCCGGATGACTGGCCAAAGGACACGAACATGCCCAAGCGCTTGAGGCAGTCGAGCGATTGCGGGAAGGTGTCGCGACCGATGGAATCGTAGACGACATCGACGCCCTTGCCGCCTGTGATCTCCGAGACGCGCGCGACGAAATCCTCGCTGTTGTAGTTGATGACGCGGTCGTAGCCATGTTCGCGTGCCAGTTCAGCCTTGGCGTCCGATCCGACCGTGCCGATGACAGTCGCGCCGAGCGCCTTGGCCCACTGGCCGGCGATCAGGCCGACACCGCCGGCGGCGGCGTGGAAGAGCAGCGTGGTGTCAGGGCCGACCTTGAAGGTGCGGTTCAGCAGATACTGCGCCGTCATGCCCTTCAGCATCATCGCCGCGGCTGTATCGAGCCCTATGCCATCGGGCACGGTTACCAGATGCCTGGTCTCGATGTTGCGCTCGATGCTGTAGGCGCCGTCGGAGCCAGCATAGGCGACGCGGTCGCCGACCTTGAAATCCGAGACGCCGGGGCCGACCGCAGTCACCGTGCCGGCGGCTTCCTTGCCCGGAACGAAGGGCATATACGGCGCCTTGTAGAGGCCGGTGCGGAAATAGACGTCGATGAAATTCAGGCCGATCGCGGCGTGCCGTATCTGCACTTCGCCGGCGCCGGGCGGCGGCAGGTCGATATCGACATAATCGAGAACTTCGGGACCGCCGGTCCCGTTCAGCACGACGGCCTGTGTCTTCGTCATTCCAATTCTCCTATGCCAATTCTCCTATGCACGACGTCCAAGCGCCGGCAGGAACTGCAGCACCGCACCGATGCAATAGAGATAGATACCGCTCAGAACGAAAAGAACGAGCGCCCATTGCGGCACGACGAAATGCATCAGCAGCGCATAGATGCCGAGTGCCGACCACAGGAAGAAGATGCCGAGATTGAACGGACGCAGGCGCTGGACGCGGACCGGATGCAGGAAGTTGATCGGCAGGAAGGTCAGGATCACCGAGACAGTGACGACGGCGAGCGCGGTCGTGGCGCTGGCATCCATGACGAACAGCGTGAAGACGATCATGTTCCAGACAACGGGGAATCCTGAGAAGAAATACTCTTCGGTCTTCATGCCCATGTCGGCATAATAGATGGCGCTCGACACGACGATCATGCCGGCGGCCACGAACGACCAGGGCTCGCCGATCATGCCGCTCTGATAGAGCGCGAATGCCGGCAGTAGCACGTAGGTGACGTAATCGATGATATTGTCGAGCGTATCGCCCGACCAGTTCGGCAGGACTTCCTTGACCTTGACCTTGCGCGCGATCGGTCCATCGATACCATCGACCAGAAGCGCCAGCCCCAGCCACCAGAACATGTCGACGAAACGATGCTCGGCGGCGGCCACGACGCCGAGGAAAGCAAGAAAGGAACCGGAGGCCGTCAAAATATGGACGGAAAATGCCCGCATTTCCGCGTAGGGTACGCGCTTGTAATTGAAAATCTTCATGTTTCCCCGAGTTGCCATAAGCAATCCGCACCCCCGAGGCGCGATTTCGGCCTAATATGCATCCTTTGTCGGGCTTCGCCAGAGCAAAAGCGAATGATGCACATCGGGTTTCCCAAACCTGACGATAACATGCATATTTCATGCAACTCGCCACAGAGGGAATGGAATACCTTTAATCCGCCGCCTATTTGTAATATCTCGCTCGCATCGAATTGATGATCGACGAACTACGGGATCCGATACCGCAATGAACGCCCCTGCAAAGACCGAAGAATTCGCAGCCCCAATCCCTGCCGGCGTATTCGCCGAAACCGTTCTCAGCGTCACGCACTATACGGACAACCTGTTCCGCTTCACGATGACGCGTCCTGAAGGTTTCCGCTTCCGCTCTGGCGAATTCGCGATGATCGGCCTCATGGTAGACGGCAAACCGATCTTCCGCGCCTACTCGATCGCCAGCCCCGCCTGGGCCGAAGAACTCGAATTCTTCTCCATCAAGGTTCCCGATGGTCCGCTCACCTCGCATCTGCAGGCCATCAAGCCCGGCGACCAGGTGCTGATGCGCAAGAAGCCGACGGGCACGCTGGTGCTCGACGCGCTGACGCCCGGCCGTCGTCTCTACATGTTTTCGACCGGCACCGGCATCGCGCCATTCGCCAGCCTGATCCGCGATCCGGAGACCTACGAAAAGTTCGACCAGGTCATCCTCACCCACACCACGCGCAACATAGCCGAGCTGAAATACGGCTTCGACCTGGTTCACGAAATCCAGAACGACGAGCTTCTGCAAGAAGTGGTCGGTGACAAGCTGCTGCACTACGCAACGGTAACGCGCGAGGACTTCGAGTATCGCGGTCGCATCACCGACCTGATCTCCTCAGGCAAGCTGTTCACCGATCTCGGCGTTCCCAAGCTCGATCCCGAGATCGACCGCGGTATGATCTGCGGCTCTTCGGCGATGCTGAAGGACACCAAGGAACTGCTTGAGAAGGCTGGCCTCGAGGAAGGCGCCAACAGCAAGCCGGCGCAGTTCGTCATCGAACGCGCCTTCGTCGGCTGATTGCCTCTCTCAAATGCCTATAACAGCGGCTCCGGAAACGGGGCCGTTTTCATTTCTGGCCGAGATAATCGATCAGCGTCGTCATCGCCTTGCGTGCTTCAGTCGCCTTGCCCTGCTGGATCGCGCGGATCACGGCAACGTGCAGCGAAATCGAGCGATCCATCCGCTCGGGGCTTGCCTTCGAATACCAGAGGCGACGCGAATGGGTCTGCACCGGGCCGAGCGCCGAAGTGATGAAGGCATTGGGACAAGACTCTTCGAGAATTTCGTCGAATGCCTTGTCGGCCGCGAAGAATCCCGCGAGATCGCCGCTGACGGCGCAATCGTTCATGGCACGCGCGCATTCCACCAGTTGGTTGCGCTGCCCGTCGGTCGCCTGTTCGGCAACGAGTGCGGCTGCGATCGGCTCGAGCTCGCGGCGAACCTGCATGACATGGGCGTGGTCGGTCGGCTTGATCTCGGCGATCTGCAGGCCGACGCGCGGCTTCACCACGATCAATCCCTGCCATGCCAGCTTCTGGATCGCCTCGCGCACTGGCGTGCGGCCGTGTCCGGAGAGATCGATCAGCTGCTTTTCATTGACGAGCGCACCAGGCGTCAACGCCAAGGTCACGATGGCATGTTCCAGCGCCAGATAGGCAAGATGGCTCTGTGAGGAGTTCGGCATCGCGGATCCGTGATTCGACCTGATATATCATAAGCCCCGCGTTAACGGATTCAATGGCAGGTTGCCATGATATATTAGGCGGCAGCGAGAGCCGTTATTTTACAGCGGCTTACTCGTGCCGCAGCGCATCGATCGGATTGAGCTGGGCGGCCCGCCTTGCCGGGAAATAGCCGAAGATCATGCCGATCGCGGCGGAAAAGGCGAAGGCGACGATGATCATCGTCGGGCTTACCACGAACGGCACCTTGAGTAGCGATACGGCGCCGAAGCCGAGGCCCAGCCCCAGCAGAATGCCGCTCATGCCACCGAATATCGACAGCGCCACCGCCTCGACAAGGAACTGCATCAACACCTGTCGCTCCAGCGCGCCAATCGCCAGACGGATACCGATTTCACGTGTGCGCTCGGTAACCGAGACCAGCATGATGTTCATGATGCCTATGCCGCCCACGAGCAGACTGATCGCGGCCACCGCGCCAAGCAGGCTGGTGAGCAGTGTCGTCGTTCCCGTCATCGCGGCTGCTATCTGGGTCATGTCGTTGACGTTGAAATCGTCTTCGCGGCCGGGAATGATCTTGCGGCGTTCGCGCAGCAGGTTTTCCGTGTCCGACTGGACCTTCGATGTGGCAACGCCATCGCGCGCCGAGATGAGGATCATCGAGACATTGGCGTTGGCCTTGCCGCCGATGCGGCGCTGGTAGACCTTGATCGGCACGATGACGACATCGTCCTGGTCGGTGCCCATGCCGGATTGCCCGCGTTTGGCCAGAACGCCGATGACGCCGCAGGAGACCTTGCCGACGCGCACCTGCTGGCCGATCGGATCGGCGGACCCGAAGAGCTGCGAACGGACGGTCTCGCCGAGAATGCAGCGAGCACGGCCGCGCTCTTCGGCTGCCTCGAAGGTGCGGCCGGAGGCGATGTCCCAGTCCTGTGCGGTGAAATAGTCGTTGGTCGTGCCCATCACCGTCGTCGAGTGGCTCTGCCCGCCATAGATGACCGTCGCGGTCGTCTGGTTGAGCGGCGCCACGGCCCGCAGCCCGCTGACCTGCTCGCTGATGGCATCCACGTCAGCCACGGTGAAGCGGCGTGCCTCGGAGCTTGCGCGGCCGGGGCCGAACTGGCCGGGGCGGGCAAACAGCATGTTGGTGCCGAGACGCGACAACTCGGAGGTAACCTGCGCGGTGGTGCCGTTGCCGATCGTGACCAGCGCGATGACGGCGGCGACGCCGATGACGACGCCAAGCACGGTCAGGAACGACCGCAGCATGTTGCGGCTGATGGCGCGCAGCGCGAGCTTGACCGTCTCAAGAAACATGATGACCCGCCCTTCCCTGATGCACCGTTTCCGCTTCCAGCTTTCCATCGACAAAGCGCAGCAGCCGCTGCGCATAGGCAGCGATGTCAGGCTCGTGCGTGACCATGACGATGGTGATTCCCTGCTCGCGGTTCAACCGCGTCATCAGGTCCATGATTTCGATGCTGGTCTTGGTGTCGAGATTGCCCGTCGGTTCATCGGCAAGAAGCAGCGATGGCTGGGTGACGATGGCGCGCGCGATGGCGACGCGCTGCTGCTGGCCGCCGGAGAGTTCGCCCGGCTTGCGCGATGCGAAACTGGCGAGGCCGACGGACTTGATGCTCGCGCTTACCTTTGCATCGAGATCCTGGCCGCTGACGCCCTTGAGGCGCAGGCCGAAGGCGACGTTTTCATAGACGGTCAGATGCGGGAACAGCGCGTAGGACTGGAAGACCAGGCCGACATTGCGCTTGTTGGCAGAGACGCGGGTGATATCGGCGCCATCCAGCGTGATGCGGCCGGATGCGGGGTTGAGCAGGCCGGCGATCGAGCGCATCGTCGTGGTCTTGCCGCAACCGGAGGGGCCGAGGAGTGCTACGAGCTCACCCTTCTTGATCGAGAGATCTAGATCCTTCACCGCGACCGTATCGCCGTAGGCAAGCGTCAGCTTGTCGAGTTGCAGATAGGTGTCAGACATAGCGAGAGAACCCCAGGAAGCGTTCGGCAAGGAAGACGATGCCGATGGACAGGAAGGCGAGCAGCGCAGAGAGCGCAGCGATCGACGGGTCGTAGGTGGTTTCCATGTAACCCAGCATGTCGATCGGCAGCGTGCGGACGCCGGGACCTGACAGGAAGAGCGAGACGGGCACCTGGTTGAAGCTGGTGACGAAGCCGAGGATGAAGGCGGCGAGAATGCCGCCGCGGATGTTCGGCATCACCACGCGAAAGAAGGCGCCTGCGCGCGACGAGCCGAGCAGCACCGCGGCTTCCTCGATATCGGAGCGCAGGTTGTTGAGGCTGGCGGAGACGACGCGCACGGCATAGGGCAACACCAGTGCGGTGTGCGCGAAGAACAGCGCCAGCGTGATGTTGAAGCCGAAGGGCACGACCAGATAGCGCAGCAGCGCCAGGCCGACGATGATGCCCGGCACGATGATCGGCAGCGAGACGATGGTGCGGATGGTTTCCGCGCCCGGCAGCTTGTAGCGTGAAAGCGCGTAGGCGGCGGGGATGCCGAGGACAAGAGCCGCCAGCGTGCCGCCCACGGCAAGCAGCATCGACATGGCGAAACTGTCGCGGAAACTGTCGATGGTGAAGACCTTGAAGACCCAGCGCAGCGACAGGCCCTGCGGCGGGAAGGCCAGCGTATCGCCGGCAGAGAGCGAGGCGGCGATGATGATGAAGAAGGGGCCGATCAGGAAGATCAAGAGCAGGCCGAGCACCAGCGGCGAGAGGATGCGTGGTGTCATCGCTTGTTCCTCGCTGTTGCTAGACGCTTGAGCAGGATGTTGGCGGCGAAGCTCATGACGATCAGCATGAAGGCGATGACGCTGGCGGCAACGAAGTCGTTGGCGACGGAGACCTGCTGGTAGAGCAGCGTTTCCAGCATCAGCACTTTTGAGCCGCCGAGGACGGCGGGGGTGATGTAGGCGGTGAGCGAGCCGGTGAAGACGAGCGTGCCGCCGACGACGAGGCCTTCGCGGGTGAGAGGCAGGATCACCTTCCAGAATACCTGGAACCAGTTGGCGCCAAGCACGCGGGCGGCCGGAATGGCGTCCTTCGGCATGTTTTCGAGCGCGCTGATAAGGGACAGGATCATCAGCGGCAGGAATAGCTGCAGCAGGCCGATGAAGACGGCGGTCTCGGTGAAGAGCAGGCGCAGCGGGCTGTCGCTGAGGCCGAGGCCCTGGATCGCCTGGTTCACGATCCCCGTGCGGCCGAGGATGACGATCCAGGCATAGGTGCGGGCAACCGGCGAGATCATCAGCGGCAGCGTCACGAGGCCGATCATCCGGCCCTTGCCCTTCGGCGGCAGGTTGACGATGGCAAAGGCCGCCGCATAGCCGATGACGGCGGAGACGGCGGTGACTTCGAGGCCGAGCTTGAAGGTGCGCAGGAAGACCGTGCGGTTCAGCGATTGCGAGAAGAAGCCGGTATAGGCGCTGAGCGTCCAGCTGCCGTCGATGTGAAATCCTTCCGAGAGAAGGATGACGACGGGCAGCAGGAAGACCAGCGCGGCGAACAGGGCCGCGGGCAGGGCGAGCGCCAGGGCTTCCGTGCGGTTTTGAAACATGAGGCGTCTTTCAGAGCAATCGCATGGTGCGGCTCCAGCGGTGCCGGAGCCGTCCTGTTGGTGACTGGCCGTTACTGGCCGACCGTGTCGTTCCAATCCTTCAGCCAGCCGGCGCGGTTATCGAGGGCTGCGGCCGAGGGGATGAGTTTCAGGTTCTTCACCGTGTCCTCGCCGTAGGTGAGGTTGTTGGCGGCTTCGTCGGAGACCTTCACCTCCTTGTTGGCCGGGCTGTCCACCAGCTTTTCGGCAAGCTTGGTCTGGATCTCTGTGGAGAGCCAGAAATCCATGAACTGCAGCGCGAGGTCCTGGTTCTTCGAGCCCTTGGTCATGACCATGACGTTCATGCCGCCGGTCTGGCCTTCCTTGGGGGTTGCCCAGGAGACGGGGACGTCGAGCTTGGTGAAACCTGCCCAGGAGAAGCGACCGATCGGGGCGGCCCAGATTTCTTCCTGCTGCATCAGCTGCACGAGCTGCGAGGACTTCTCGTAGAAGGTGACGATGTCGTCCTTCTTTTCGCCGACGGCTGCGATCGGCGCTTTCAGGTCCGGGTTGTCGCTGCCGAGCGCCAGGCCGAGCATGTAGAGTGCCGGCGGGCCCTGGTTGGTGGTGACATTCGGGAAGGCGACGTGGCCGACATATTCAGGCTTCAGCAGATCGGCCCAGCTCTCGATCTTCATCTTGTCGGAGCGGTAGGCGATCGAGGTGGCGTAGAAAGTGTAGCCGACGCTCATGCCATCGCCGTTCGGATCCTTGGCGAGGTCGTAGAGCTTGCCGAAATTGGTGAGCTTTGCGGTGTCGATCTTGTCGATCAGGCCCTTGCGAGTGGCCGACAGCGCGTCGGCCATGGAGACGACGGCCATGTCGATAACGGGGTTGGCCTTGTTGGCCTCCATTTTCGCCAGGCGCTCGACGCTGTTGCCGGTCTCGACCACCAGCTTGCAGCCGCACTTGGCTTCGAAGGGGTCGTAGACGATCGATTTGAAGTCATCCTGCGCGAAGGCGTAGACGGAGATGGTGAGCGTCTTTTCCTGAGCGCTTGCGGCGACGGGCGTGAGGGCCAGAAGGGCCGCCGAGGCGATGAGGGCATGCTTCATGTCAGGAGTTCTCCTTCTGAGAGGCTAGGTCCACTTTGCTTGGGTCGATCCTGGCTGGATCGGCGGGACCCGATGATTGGCGAACGATCAGCTGCATGGGCACCCGATCGGTTTCGGAAGCGACGAGCACGCCTTCGCGGCTGCCGCTTGCCTGTATGGTTTTCAGGAGCGAGGAGATGGCGACATCGGCGATCGTCGCCATGTCCATTGCCACCGTCGTCAGGCTCGGTGTGATGACGGGGGAGAAGATCAGGTCGTCGAAGCCGGTGACGCTTGCCATGTCGGGAACGACGATGCCGTCGCGCTGCAGTTCGGTGAGCGCCCTCAGCGCCTGCAGGTCGGACAGCGCTGCGAAGGCTGTGTAGCCCTCGCGGACCTTTTCGGCGAGGCCGAGCGTGCAGCCCATGCCGTTCTCGCGTTCCAGGCGCTCGACCCAAAGGGTGGAGGACTGCATGTCGGGGCGCAATCCGGAGCGGATGCCGCCGACGCGGTCGTTCTGGACGTTGGATTCGGGATTGTTGCCGATCACAAGGATGCGCTTGTGGCCGAGTTCGGCGAGGTGGTCCGCGATGTCGCGTCCGCCCTGCCAGTGATCGGCGGCGACCGTGTTGCCGGGTGTCGAGGCGGTGTCGATGACGGCGACGGGACAGCTCGCGGCCGAGATGCGGGTCGCGCGGCGCGGGACGATGACAAGTCCCTCGACGCCGCGCTCGACCAGCCGGTTGATGGCTTCCGTCTGTGCGGTGATGTTGCCGCGGGAGTCGGCGATGAGGACGCCGTAGCCGGCCGATGTGGCGGCGAATTCGATCGCCTGCGCGAGCTTCGGGAAGAGTGGATTGGCGATATCAGGCAGGACAAGGCCGATGACGCCGCTGCGTCCGGTGCGCAGCGCGCGCGCCGCCTGGCTCGGAACATAGCCCATTTCGGCCGCGTGTTCGCGGATCCGCTCGGCGAGCTGTTCGGACACACGGCCCTTTCCCGAGAGCGCGTTCGACACCGTCGCGACGGAGACGCCAAGCGACGTTGCGATCCTGCTCAGATTTGGTCCCGGTCGGGCTGTGGGCATGATTTTCGACGGATTGGGTTAATCGTTTAACCAATGCGTACATGACGCCATCGTCGTTGTCGAATCCAATCTTGCGCCGCTTTGCGATTTTCCGCAATCGCGGGCAGAAACAAAAAAGCCCCGGCGAACCG
>NZ_DDHH01000169.1:0-30503 GCF_002338015.1 Rhizobium sp. UBA1881 | reverse complement strand
CCCCCTCTGCCCTGCCGGGCATCTCCCCCACAGGTGGGGAGATTGGCTGGGCTTGCCCGCTCGTTCCGATCTCTATTGTTTGGCGAGGGGCTAACCGCGAGCCGATCTCCCCCCTTGTGGGGGAGATGTCCGGCAGGACAGAGGGGGGTAACCCACCCGCCGACAGCGCCCGCCACTCCTCAACCCCAACAACACCCCGCCCCGGCCACCAGATCCCGGCCTTCATCAAAGGCGCCGCCGCCTCCGGCTTTTCACCGCCAGACAACATCGCCTCGGCATAATCGAGAAACGCATGCGTATTCGCATCGCCCCCCTCGATCAGATAGGCCCAGAGCGCATTCAGATCTTCAAGCGGTACATTCGAAAACGGCGTCAACCCCGCATCCGGCTTCGAATCCCCTGGCAGCACCGCGATCAACGCCGCGTGCCGCGCGGCAGCCGCATGCAGCGCCTCCAGCGCATAATGAAAATAGCTGGCGCCCCCCAGCGCCCTCACGATGATCAGCTTCGCATGCCGCGCCGTGCGCTCGACATAGGCATCGACGGACATCGGATGCTTGAGGCTCATCAGGCTGGCGATGCGCAGCGACCGAGCATCCGCGCGCCGGCCATGCGTAGCCGCCACCGCCGCCAGTTCCGTGTCGGCGGCCGAGAGAAACAGGATGTCGCCGGGAGACTGACCGAGATCGATCGCCTCCTCGCCGTCGCTGATTGTTCCCTGCTGGGCTAGGAGAAGGTGCATGGCAGTATGTCTTTACGGGAAATGTTATTCGTAGGCGCGGAGTGCGTGGCCCCCTCATCCGACCCTTCGGGCCACCTTCTCCCCGCGGGGGAGAAGGGAAGATTGGCGCGAGCGGCCGGCCCCGAGTCCCTTCTCCCCAGCGGGGGTCCGAAGGACGGGTCGAGACCAGCGGCTCGACCCCGGTCGGTGGCCCGAAGGGTCGGATGAGGGGGCCACACGGCACCACTCAAGCAATCTTCAAAACCGGACGCGCCCATTTCAACCATCAACCTTAAACCAGCGCCTCGATCGCCTGACGCACCGCGCCCTCATCCATCTCATGCAACCCGATCACCACCAGCCGCGTACCGCGCGCCTCGCCGGCGGCCCAGGCGCGGTCGAAATAGTGGTCGATGCGGCTGCCGACGGCCTGCAGCTGCAGGCGCATCGGCTTGCCGGGAACGTCGACGAAGCCCTTGAGGCGCAGAACGTCGTGCTCGGCGATGATGCCCTTCAGGCTCTCGACGAAGACGGCCGGATCGGCGATCGGGCCGAGTTCCACGACGAAGCTGTCGAACTCGTCGTGATCGTGCGGCGTGCCGTCCTCATGTTCAAGCTCGTGATGGGACTTGCGGTTGCCGATATCTTCCTCTGTGCCGATGCCGAGGCCGAGCAGAACGCTCGCCGGCACGTCGCCATTCTTCGCCTCGATCATCGCGGGCTTGCGCGCCGTGCGCGAAGCAACCTCTTCGCGGACGCGGGCAAGGCCGGCGCCGTCGATGAGGTCGGTCTTGTTGAGCACGATCAGGTCGGCGCAGGTGAGCTGATCCTCGAAGAGTTCCTCGATCGGGCTCTCGTGGTCGAGTGTCTCGTCCTCGACGCGGCGGGCATCGACGGCATCATGATCGTCGGCGAAACGGCCGGCGGCGACGGCGGCGCTGTCGACCACGGTGATCACGCCATCGACGGTCACCTGGGTGCGGATGTCGGGCCAGTTGAAGGCGGCGACCAGCGGCTGCGGCAGGGCAAGGCCCGAGGTTTCGATGACGATATGATCCGGCCGGTTCTCGCGTTCCAGAAGCTTGCTCATCGTCGGGATGAAGTCGTCGGCCACGGTGCAGCAGATGCAGCCATTGGTGAGCTCGATGATATCGTCCTCGGTGCAGTTTTCCGCGCCGCAGCCCTTCAGCACTTCGCCGTCGACGCCGAGATCGCCGAACTCGTTGATGATGAGCGCGATCTTCTTGCCGCCCGCATTGGTCAAAAGGTTGCGGATCATCGTCGTCTTGCCGGCGCCTAGGAAGCCGGTGATGACGGTGGCGGGGATCTTCTGCTGGTTCATCAATTCAACCCTTCATTTTCAGCGGCAGTCCCGCCGCGATAAAATACACATCCGCGGCGACCGCCGCGATCATCTGGTGCAGCCGTCCGGCATGGTCGCGAAATTCGCGCGCCATCCGGTTCTCGGGCACGATGCCGAGGCCGACTTCATTGGAAACGATTACGAGGCGCGCCTTGGCCTTCGGCAGATAGGCGGCCAGTGCCGCGAATTCTGCTGCCATATCGCGCTCATCCATCATCAGATTGGTGACCCACAGCGTCAGGCAATCGACCAGAACCGCCCGCCCCTCGCCATCGATCGCGGCAAGTTGGCCGACGAGATCGAGCGGCTCCTCATGCGTCGTCCAGAGATCGCCGCGATCGGCCTTATGCTGGTCAATCCGGGCGCGCATCTCCTCGTCCCAGGCGCGGCCGGTGGCGATGTAGTGGCGATCGAGGCCGCTGTCGATGACGAGCTGTTCGGCAAAGCGCGACTTGCCGGAGCGGGCGCCGCCTAAAATAAGCGTAGAGGATGCGGTCGTCATGCGTGGACGACTTCACAGGAGCGCGTCCAGCCTGACGCCGACGCCAAAGTCTCATTATCTGCCATGACAACCTCCGTGCTGGCATCGGGCACACTTGCCCAGGGGTGGGCTTTGCGCCCGGCACGATTGGCAGGTCTCCTGGCTCGCGGGTCCAGGCGCGATCGGGATAGCCACGCAGGCCATCCCGATCGTGCCATCGGTTCTTCCTCGCCTTCCCGGCTGCAATCATGAAAAGGCGGACGATTCGTAGATAAGGAGGCGTCCAACCCCGGTTGATCATGGCTTGCATTGCCAGTGGCTTTTCCGCCGTCTTCAGCTCCTCGCCCGCCTGCACCACGCAGGCAGCCGGCTTGAGAGCATCCGACGCCGGATGGAAGACCCTGACCGCTCTACAGTCGCGGGGTCGGCTGTGATGAAGGCGCCCTGGTTGGGTCCACCCCGTCACATTCCCTTTTCATCCGCACCGCTTTTGGCGATCCGGAACCATCCGTTATCGATCCATGGTTAGGCAAGCGCGACTGCGAAGTCAATCGACCGCCAATCTCGCCCACCGGCCAAATTGATTGATATCAACCCTCAAGACGATCATCTCTACCAAATTTATCGTCTATAATCAGGCACTTAATGTCATAAAAACTTGTTGCGTCAGCCGGGTTTTTGCCGCATTTGCAGCGCACGCGGCGCAGCACCGCAACTATCCCCTCTTTTACCACCCTTGAACGGGCTTTCGCCCGCCTAGTTTCCCCATCATGCGCCTGAAAATCAATCTTAGACGGCTTGGCCCGCTACACACACTGCTCGATGCGGGGCGCATGCGCGCGCTTCTCAGGCGCAGCGAAATGGGCATGGTGCTGGCCGGCGCGTTGATCGGCGTCACGTCAGGCCTCGCCGTCACCGGCATGAGCCTGATCTCGCGCGAGATGCACAGCCTGATCTTCGGGATCAGCGATGTCGAGCGTTTGAGCTCCTCTCAGATCGACGACAAGTTCCTGCTGATGGCCGCCCCCGTCTGCGGCGGCATCCTGCTCGGCCTGTTGATGTATGTGCTGGCGAAGACCCGCAAGAAGCCGATGGTCGACCCGATCGAGGCCAACGCACTGCACGGTGGCCGCCTGTCCTTGACAGACAGCATCATCGTCGCGATCCAAAACCTGATATCCAACGGCTTCGGCGCCTCGGTCGGCCTCGAGGCCGGCTACACCCAGTTGGCGTCCGGCATCGCCTCGAAGCTCGGCTTCAAGCTGCAACTGCGCCGCGCCGATCTGCGCGTCCTCGTCGGCTGCGGCGCCGCCGGCGCCATCGCCGCCGCCTTCAACGCGCCGCTGACGGGCGCTTTCTACGCATTCGAGCTGATCATCGGCACCTATACGATCGTGTCGCTGACGCCGGTCGTCGTCTCGGCGCTCGTTTCCACGCTGGTCGCTCGGCTGCTGGCCGGCAGCGACTTCATCATCGATGTCGGCGATTTCGGCACCGTCATGCCGGCCGACTATGTGCCCGCCATCCTGCTCGGCGCCTTCTGCGCCGGCATCGGCATCCTGATCATGCAGGGCGTCGCCTTTATCGAGGAGCTCGCACGCCGCAGCTCGATCGCGCTCCCTTTCCGCCCGGCGCTTGGCGGCATCATTGTCGGGCTGCTCGCGCTGGTGACGCCGCAGGTGCTGTCGGCAGGCCATGGCGCGCTACATCTCAATCTCGACCGCGAGGTCGTGATTCCCGTGCTGATCGGACTTTTCCTGCTCAAGGCGCTGGCCTCGGCGATCTCGATCGGCTCCGGCTTCCGCGGTGGCCTGTTCTTCGCCTCGCTGTTCATGGGCGCGCTGCTCGGGAAGTTCTTCGCCTATTCGGCCCCCTATTTTGCCCATGCGACGCTGACGCCGATCATCTATGCCGTTGTCGGCATGAGCTCGCTTGCCGTGGCCGTCATCGGCGGGCCGCTGACAATGACCTTCCTGGCGCTCGAGATCACCGGCGACTTCCCGATCACCGCACTGGTCTTGGCCGCCGTCATCACCTCGTCGCTGGTCGTGCGCAGCACCTTCGGCTACTCCTTCGCCACATGGCGTTTTCACCTGCGTGGCGAAAGCATCCGCAGCGCCCATGATGTCGGCTGGATCCGCAATCTGACGGTCAACAAGCTGATGCGCGCCGACGTCAAGACCGCGAAGGTCGGCATCAGCATCGAGCAATTCAAGGAAAGCTTCCCGATCGGCTCGGCCCAGCGCGTGATCCTGGTCGAGGACAGTGGCAAATATGCCGGTCTTGTGCTTGTGCCCGATATCTACGCCAACCTCACCGACACCGCCGACGAGAGCAAAGGCCTCGACGAATTCGTGCGCTACCGCAACGACTTCCTGACGCCACAGATGAACGCCAAGCAGGCCGCCGCGATCTTCGACAAGACCGAGAGCGAAGCGCTCGCTGTCGTCAACAACCTCGTCGAGCGCACCGTGGTCGGCCAGCTCAGCGAAGCCCACACGCTGCGCCGTTACAGCGAAGAACTGGACCGCCGCCGCCGCGAGGTCTCCGGCGAGATCTAACCCAACAGGTTGTCCAGCCAGCGGTTATCGAGATGCGTTTCGAGCTCGGCTGCAACCTCGTCAAGCGCCTGCTCGACGCCGGCGCGATAGTCGCGGCTTTGGCCCGTGAGGCCGAAGCTCGCAAGCAACCGGGACCGGTAGCTGTCACTTGCAAACAGCCCGTGCAGATACGTCCCAACGACCCGCCCGTCCCCGGATATCGCACCATCAGGCTTGCCATCGACGATCGCGAAAGGCCGCACGCGATCGGCGCCTTCGGTAATCCCGAGATGGATCTGGTAGCCCGAGAGGGCCTCGCCATTCTCCGCGGAAACCGCCACGCTGTTGCGCACCGTCTTCTCTGCGTCCATGACGGTCTCGACGTCGAGTAGCCCAAGGCCCTCGATCTCGCGCACGCTCCCCTCGATGCCCAGCGGATCACGCACCATGCGCCCGAGCATCTGATAGCCGCCGCAAATGCCGATGACCCGTCCGCCGCGCCGGATATGCGCGGCGAGATCCTTATCCCAGCCTTGAGCCCTCAAATCCGCGAGATCGGAAATGGTCGACTTCGAGCCCGGAAGGATGATCAGCTGCGCATCGGCAGGCAATCGTTCGCCGGCGCGCACGAACACCAGTTCCACATCCGGCTCCGCCAGCAGCGGATCGAGATCGTCGAAGTTGGCGATCCGCGGCAACACCGGAACCGCGATCTTCAGCGCCCCGGCCTGCCCTCTCGCCAGCCGCTCCAGCGCCACCGAATCCTCGGCCGGCAGCCGCGAGGCGGCCTTCAGCCATGGCACGACGCCGAAACAGGGCCAGCCGGTGAACCGCCCGACAGCAGCAATCCCGTCGTCGAACAACGACACGTCGCCGCGAAACTTGTTGATAATATAGCCCGAGATCATCGCCCGATCCTCGTCGGACAGGATCGCGTGCGTCCCGACCAGCGAGGCGATCACACCGCCACGATCGATATCCCCGACCAGAACTACGGGCACGTCGGCGCGCGTCGCAAAGCCCATATTGGCGATATCGCCCGGCCGTAGGTTGATCTCCGCCGGTGACCCCGCCCCCTCGACGATGACGAGATCGGCGCCGCCCGAAATCTCCTCGAAGCTCCGGGTGACGTAGTCCAGCAATTGCGGCTTCAGCCGCTGGTAGTCGCGTCCTTTGGCCTGCCCCCAGACCTTCCCCTGCACGATGATCTGGCTGCCGACATCCGATTGCGGCTTCAAGAGCACCGGGTTCATGTGCACGGAGGATGGCACGCGCGCGGCCATCGATTGCAGCCACTGCGCCCGCCCGATCTCGCCCCCATCATCGGCGACGGCGGCATTGTTCGACATGTTCTGCGGCTTGAACGGGCGCACCTTGAGACCGCGATTGGCCGCCAGCCGGCACAGGCCCGCGACCAGCACCGTCTTGCCGACATCCGAGCCGGTTCCTTGCAGCATGATGGCTTTGGTCATTGGCGCGGCGCTCCTCAAAACTGAAGAGGGCGTACAACGGTGTTTCAGCCTCGGTCAATCACAACGGCTCAATCGCAGCCGCTTGAAATGCGAAAGCCGCGCAGACCTGAAGTCGCGCGGCTTGCCGAAATACGCTGGCGCTTTGCCCGAACACGGCGAAGCTCACGTTCCCCGGGACGCAATACCTGATCCGGAGAAGCAGCGGTTGTCCCCCGCCACGTCGCTATTCTTAGCGACACATTGTTACCGGATGGTTAGTGAGCACTTAACCAAATATGAATTCGCGCCCTTTTGACGATTTTGTTTCGGCAACGATATGAGCGGTTGAGACAGGCTGCCGCACGGGCGAGAGGTTTCCGCAAGCAAGCGCGTTGCATATAAGTCGCCAAAGACGACTCGCCGCGTCCAGCGACGAATGACACGACATGGAGAATGACAATGACCTCAGCCCCGTTTCCCGATTCCGAGACGATCGCCGCCAAGTTTTCCGCGCTGGGCGAACAGGACAAGTCCTATCTTGGGCTGATCATGGAAAATCCGGCGCAGGACGACAGCCTGATTGATGGCGTCCATCGTTACCTCGACAATGCGTCGCGCGCACCGTTCCTGAATTCGCTGAAACTCGAGGCATTCGGAAAATGGGTTGGAGACGCCGCACCGCCGCGTCTCCAGATTCGTCTTATGGAAGCTTCCAAGTCAAGCCAACATCCCGCCTATGCCGCCTTCCGCAAAGGCCTGACGGCATCGGGTGGGCTGGAGAAAGCTTATCCGCAGGCGAAGATCTGAGCCGGCTTAACGCTGAGCGGCGTGATTGACGTTGCGACCAGCATCCTGCGTGGCGTTGACGGCGTTCGCCGTATCGCGACCGACGCCACGGATGGTGTTGGCGCAAGAGGCAAGAGTGAAAAGAAGCATGATGGCAGCACCAATCTTTACCGTGGTGGTCATAGTCGAAAATCCCTTGTTAAAAACCGCTCTCCGCAGCCAGTCACGCGACTGCTGCGCGCTGATAACGCACTGAACCCAAAAAGGTTTCAGCCGGACTTCTCTTTTTTAAATGAGCGATATTAGCCGGGCACCAACACCGTGCCCGAATGGCCGTCAGGCGGCGATCGCCTTGGCCTTCTCGCTGAATGCCAGCCGGATGCTTTCGGCCACCGTCTTCATCGGCGCGGTCATCTGCGAGACGGTCAACAGGCGGATATCGAAGGAGCCGAGCTCGGGCAGCCCGTCCTGCGCGCCGAGGATTTCCATGTCCTCGCCGACATAGGAGCGCGGCAGAGGCGCGATCGCGAGATCGGAGACCACGGCGGCGCGCTGCGCCATCGTATGGCCGCTTAGAAACGCCACGCGGAAATCCCGCTTCATTCGCTCAAGCTGCGCAAGCGCCTCCAGCCGCCAGATGCAACCCTCTTCCCAGATGGAGATCGGCAGAGGCTCGCGCCGATGCGCGGTGCCGCATTTGGCGCCTGCCCAGACCAGCCTTTCGCGATAGACGATCTCGCCATCGGTCGGCAGGGGGCGCGTGGCGCAGTTGATCAGCGCCAGATCGAGCCTCTGTTCCTCCATGCGCTTGCGCAGCCCAAGGCTCATGTCGATGGTGACGTCGACCATGATGCCTGGAAAATTCTCGGCGAAGTTCTTCAGGATGCCGGGCAGTATCCGCTCCCCGATATCCTCGGGCGCCCCAAGCCGCACGACGCCGCTCAACTCCGGCATGATGAAGCGCGACACCGCCTCGTTGGAGAGAGCCAGCATGTTGCGCGCGTAGGAGAGAAGCACCTCTCCGTGCTGCGTCAGCGACACCGAGCGCGCGTCGCGCAGAAACAACGTCGCGCCGAGCTGCTCCTCTAGTTTCTTGATCTGCATGGACACGGCCGACGGCGTTCGGAAGACAGCTTCGGCTGCCGTTGAAAAATTGCCGGTCTCGGCTATCGCCACGAAGGTGCGCAGCACATCGTTGTCGAGGAGCGGAATGGGACGGCGAAGCGGAGCTGTCATCATCTCATCTTTCAATTTTCTTGATACATAACACAATATCATTTTGTTTGATTGAAAGTCAACGGAGGTTCAGTCTGGTTGGCATCGGATCACTTCGATGAAGGAGACAAACCGATGACCACTCAAACGCACATAGACAGACTGCGCGACTTCATCGGTCGCCGCCGCATTCTGGCAACGCGACGCGCAGCAATGGAGCAGATCGCGCGCCAGCCCGGCCACCTTGCCGCCGACGTGAACGTGCCACACCGCTACACGCCTGCAGGCATCACCGTCGTCATCATCAGCGCCATTGGCTGCCCGATCCACACGATCGGCCAATCATTCAAAATGATTGATGATAGCCATAAACTCTATTCGTTTGATTGATGGGCCGCGAAGGACCATATCAGTAACAACGAATTCACAACCGAGAGACGTCGGTCGATACGAGAAAGGACATTCGACATGACCACGATCACCTTCAGAGACAACAAGCTGCCCCATGTGGCGCATCACGACCACTCCCTGTCAGCCTATGCCCGCAAGGTTGCACGCGCATGGCATCAGTGGCAGGCAGCACGCGAAATCGAAGCCATGCCGATCGACATGCGCAAGGATTTTGGCTGGCCGTCGGCGGATAATGTAGACGACCACAAGGCGATGTAATGGATGCGACATACCTCCCCGCATGAGAGCGGCGCCTGCTTACCCGCAGCGCCGCTTTCGTCGTTTTAGGCCCCTCGTGATTTAATCTTGAATATCAGGAACATGTATTTCCAAGAGGGCTTTTGGCGAACATTTGTTCTTATCAAAAGCCAATTGACCGACGTCAATTAAAGCAATGTCGCATTTTTGCTCTTTGCGGCCGCATTTTTCCATGAGAATGTCGCTTTCTGAATATCTAAGCGGCGCAATCCAAGCACCAATAGCACATTGGCCCTCCATCATGGATTTCTCACATGAGCAAGATGTCGCATAAGAAACGCTCCATCGTCTTCTTCATGGTACCGCAGTTTACGATGCTGCCCTTTTCGGCCGCGATCGATACGCTGCGCATCGCCAACCGCATGCTGGGCTATCAGGCCTATACCTGGCGCCTGACCTCGGTTGATGGCGAAAAGGTCTATTCCTCCTGCGGCATCGGCGTCGAGGCCAACACGTCGCTGGCAGACGAGCGTCGCAACCTCGGCGGCGAGAACCGTCCGAGCATGGTGCTGGTCTGTTCCGGCATCGACGTCGAGGAATTCAACAACAAGTCCGTCAATGCGTGGTTGCGCGAATCCTACAATCGCAGCGTCGCCGTCGGCAGTCTCTGTACGGGCGCGCATGTGCTTGCCCAGGCCGGTCTCCTGAATGGCAAGCGCTGCGCGATCCATTGGGAAAACCTGCCGGGCTTCTCCGAAGCCTTCCCGCAGGCGGAGGTCTATGCCGACCTCTACGAAGTGGACAGCAATCTCTACACCTGCGCCGGCGGCACCGCTTCGCTCGACATGATGCTCAACCTGATCGGCGAGGATTTCGGCGAGACGCTGGTGAACCGCGTCTGCGAGCAGCACCTGACCGACCGCGTCCGCAGCCCGCACGATCGCCAGCGCCTGCCGCTGCGCGCCCGTCTCGGCGTCCAGAACGGCAAGGTTCTGTCGATCATCGAATTGATGGAAGGCAATCTCGCCGAGCCCTTGTCGCTGCTGGAGATCGCAGACGGCGCCGGCCTGTCGCGTCGCCAGATCGAGCGCCTGTTCCGCCAGGAAATGGGCCGCTCCCCTGCCCGCTATTATCTCGAAATCAGGCTCGACCGCGCCCGTCACCTGCTGGTGCAGTCGTCGATGCCCGTGGTTGAAGTGGCCGTCGCCTGCGGCTTCGTCTCCGCGTCGCACTTCTCCAAGTGTTATCGCGAACTCTACCACCGCTCGCCGCAGCAGGAGCGCGCCGAGCGCAAGATGACGATGGCGACCGCCCGCCAGGCCATCGCGGCCTGAGCGGAAAAGCAAAACCCAAGACGAAAAAACCCGAAACGCTCCACGCGCTTCGGGTTCTCTTTTTAGGTGCTCCGTGAATGCGGTCGCTTACGCGCTCTTGCGCATCGGCTGCATCGATTGGATCTGCAGCAGCGTGTCGAGGTTCTGGTTGACGCGGCAATAGAACTCTTCGTCGATGAACGGTCGCAGCATGAAGTCGTTGCCGCCGGCCTTGAGGAACCGAGCCGAGAGCAACCGGTTGGACGACGAGGATACACCGATGATCCGCAACTGATGCGAGCCGATGCTGGAACGGATGCGCCGCGTCAGTTCGAAGCCGTCGATATCAGGCATGTTGTAGTCGGTGATCATCAGCCCGATGTCGCGGTTGGCCTTGAGGATCTCGAGCGCCTTGGCGCCGCTATCGGCCGTGCTCACACGGAAATTATAGCGCTTCAGACGGCTCGACAGCAGCGCGCGTGCCGTGGCGCTGTCGTCGACGATCAACACGTGATGACGATGGTTGGTCAGGAAGCGGCAGATGGATTCGGCCAGGAGATCGACGGCGAAGACGTTGTCCTTGAGGATGTAGTCGACGATATCCTTGGCCAGCAGCTTGTCGCGCATGCCTTCATGGAACGTACCGGTGAAGACGATCGTCGGAATGCTGAGATCGACCAGATACTCAAGCGCCTCGCCGTTTTCGGCGCCCGGCAGATTGATGTTGGAAATGGCGAGCGTGATTTCCTGGGACGACTTGTCGTAGCACAGCTGGAGATCTTCGAAATTCCGGCAAATCTCCACGTCGATGTTGAAGAGTTCCTTCAAACGCGTGCTGATCATCGACGTAAAGACGTTCGAATCCTCCGCCAGAACAATACGAACATCATTAAATGTGTCACCGGAATACTGCATCCCGGAAATCCCCAAAAACGCCATGTCAAAACCCCAAACTGAAATCGGTCTCCCTGCTTCAAATCGGTACATGGGGCGGTTTGAATAAGTATTAAACGGCAAGCTTACTTGCGGCACAAATGACCGCAAGAACACGCCGCAGGGCCTTTCTTCGCAACATGATTAAAGGACTGTTCGCGCGGCGCTATTCTATCGCCTAGTGACGAGCCGGCAGACGGCTTAGCCGTCAGCCGTCTTCCCGCGCAGCCGGCGAACGCGGCCATCGTCCTCGTCGATCTTGGCGTCGGCGGAAGCCTCTTCCACTGCCGGCTCCGTCGCCAGCACATCGGCGTCGGGCGTGACGGTATCCGGCTGGCGATGGAACACAACGTCGCTCTGCGGCAACGGGATCTCGATCGCCTCCTGGCGGAAGCGCTTGAGGATCGCGATCCTGAGATCATTGCGCACCTTCAACCCGTCGCCCATGTCGCCGAGCATGAAGCGCAGCTCGAAATCCAGCGAATACGGACCGAAGCGCAGGAACTCGACATGCGGCTCGGGATTGCGCAGCACCAGCGGCACGGCATTCACCAGCTCGAGCAGGATATCCATCACCTTCTGCGGATCGGAATCATAGCTCACCGAAACAGGGATTTCGGAGCGCCCCATCTTGTTGCGATGGGTCCAGTTGCCGACATTGGCGTTGATCAGCTCCGAGTTCGGCACGATGATCGACTGCTTGCGGAAGGTCTCGATCTCCGTCGCACGCACCGAGATACGCTTGACGATGCCTTCCGCCGTGCCTGACACCACGTGGTCGCCAACCTTGAACGGCCTCTCGACAAGCAGGATCAGGCCGGACACGAAGTTCGACACGATGTTCTGCAAGCCGAAACCGATACCTACGGACAGCGCCGAGGCGACCAGCGCGAAGCTCGACAGATCGATACCGGCAGCCGACACGCCGATCAGCGCCGCGATGCCGACACCCAGGTAACCGATGCCTGTCTTGACCGAATTGCGCACGCCAAGGTCGACATGGCTGCGGGCCATGACGTTGTTATCAAGCCAGCGCTGGATCCAGCGCGTCAGGAGATAGCAGCCGGCAAACAGCAGGATACCGGTGAGTATGCCGACCAGCGAAATGCTGATGCCGCCGAGCCGGACTTCCGTGAACAGGCGGTAGGCGATCAGCTGCAAGTCCTGCACATGGAAGCCCCAGAGCAGCAGGATGAGCGGAATACCTGTTGCCAGCGCCACGCCGTAGATGCAGAAGCCGACGAGCAGCCCGACCTGGTCGATCACGACGGGCCCGAGCTTGAAGCGCGACGCCAGATACTGGCCAGGCCGCGTATCCCCGAAGGTTTCCGTCCGCGAAATCGCCTTGCCCGAGAGCAGGCCGATATAGGTCGTGACGCCGATCGCGCCGGTAAAGATCAGCTGCGAGGCGATGAAGCGCGCGAAACCGACATAACCGGTCAGCGCCGCGAAAATGAGACCGCCGCCCAGTACGCGGAGCACGATCGCCAGCCCCTTCGGCCAATGCCGGCCAGGCGCATCGGGATCACGGCTCTTCGCCATCATCGGCCGCCCGAAGGACGCCGCGATCAGGATCAGGCCGATGATCAGCGCCGCGATCCAACTGCGAACGACCGTGAGAACGAGTGGCGAGCCCATCGATTCGCTGATGCTGCCGAAGAAGAAGTCCAGCGCATGGACGATCGCCATGGCCAGCAGGCACGCGCTGATCGAGCTTGCACCGCGATTGGACAGGCGGACGAGACGCCACTGCGGATCGCGCGGCGCAAACACGGCATTGGTGAAGCGCCGAACGAAATAGATGACGCCGATCGTCGAAAACAGCGCTGCCACTACAGGCGCGATGTCGGGCCTCAGAACGTTGAAGCTATCGAGGAAGAGATAGGAGGTGACCAGAAGCGTCGCGAGCGACAAGGTTCTGACCAGCGTCGACCAGAAGGCAATCGACAACCGGCTGATATAGGAGGGTGGTTCATCGCTCTCCTTGCGCTGCAGGTAGTGCCCGAAGAGCCGGTAGCTGCCCGACAGAAGGATCAGGGCTGTTGCAAGCGACATGAAGATCGCGGCGGCAAAGGCGAAGGCCTTGAACTTCAGCACGAAGCCCAGCCAGCTCGCCAGCGCCTGCTGGAATGCGCCGACTTCCTGGACAAACGCGGTGCCGGCGTCGGCAAGCACGGAGGCGGAAATGTCGCTGCGGCGAAGCAGTGTCGCGGCAAACAGCTTGCGGCGCAGTTCCGCGATCTGGTTGCTCATCCGCCCGAGCGAGGCGGTCAGCGTTTCGGCATCGCCCTGCACCACATTGAGCTGCGCGCGCTCCGACATCAAGGCGTTTCGCTCGTTAGCGACGATCTCGGCCTCGGGCGGCTGCCCGTCCTTCGGCGGCTCGCCGAGTTCGGCCAGACGTGCCTTGATCTGATCGAGGCGTGGCGTGATACCACCGGCAATCCCGGCAACGCCGCGATTGAGCTCATCCGCCCGCCCCGCCAGCGCCACCAGCCCGTCATCGTCGTCGACGCTCTGCTTCAAGTTTTCCTGAAGTGCCGCAAAATCGGCCTTCGCCTTGGCCATATGCTTGGCGGCCTGATCGCCCGGCCCGCTTTGCGCCGGGGGAGTCTGCTCAGCGGCTGGCCGAGCGCTCTGCGTAGGTGCTGCGGGTGGCGGGGTCTGCGCATGGCTGGAACCAGCGCCGGCCACGGCCAGCGAGACAAACAATAAGCTCTGAAGCAGAAAACGTGTCAGCCGCAAGGTATCCCCGCCAAGTTTGGTAGCAAGTTCGGTAGTAAGAACGAGCGCCCGCTTTTCATAGGAAAGAAAGGCGACAGAAAGGCGACGCGGCTCGAAGGAATCATCTGAGCCCTCGCTATCACGTCACGATCCGGGCGGCGACGTGGAAATCGGCCGCACCCGGATCACCGCTAGGCGCTACCGCTGACGCTTGTGTCCCGAAACCTCGGCGCCGGCGTCGTGAGGCAATTGCAGAAACCGTAGCGTCGACACGACGCCGATCGCGCCGATGACAACGAAAGCCCAGCGGAAATCGACAAGTCCGGGATCGCCAAGCCCGCGAACGGCAGCCGACACGTTGAGAACGGCGGCCGCAATCGCGACACCGAGCAACATCGACATCTGCTGCAGCATGCTCGACAAGGTCGAGGCCGAACTTCTCTGCGCGCCGCTGATATCGGCAAAGGCAATCGTGTTCAGCGCGGTAAACTGCATGGAGCGCGACAGGCCGGTGATGAACAGCAAGGCGTAGATCACCAAACGCGGCGTCTCCGGCACGAGAAAGCCGCAGGCAGCAATTGTCAGTGCCGCGATCAGCCCGTTGAAGAAAAGCACCGTCCGGAAGCCGAACCGCGCGAGCAACGGCGTCGTCACCGTCTTCATGCTCAGATTGCCGAGGAAATAGACCAGCAGGTAGATGCCCGCTTCGATCGAGCTCAGCCCGAAGCCGAGCTGGAACAACAGGGGCAGCAGAAACGGCGGCGCGTTGATGGAGGTGCGGCTTGCGGTTCCGGCCGAGAGTGTGGCGATCGCAAAGGTCTGCACCTTGAACGAAGAGAGATCGAGCAGCGGATTGTCGACCCGCATGAAATGCCTGTAGGCGATGAAAGACAGCACGATGCCGGCAACCAGCATCGCGCCGACCGGCAAAAGACCGCCATGCCATTTCGCAGACAGTTCGAGCGCCGCCAGGAGAAGCGTCAACCCGGCGCCGCTCAGGATAAAGCCGCGCACGTCGAGCCGTCCGGCATCCTCCTCGCGCTGCTCCGGCACGAAACGCCAGACAAGCGCCATGCCGAGAATTCCGATCGGAAGGTTGATCAGGAAGTTCCAGTGCCAGCTTGCATAGGTGGTGATGACGCTGCCCAAAAGCGGCCCGATGACGGGTGCCGTCAGCGCCGGCCACGTAATCAAAGCGATGGCCTGCACCAGTTCGGATTTGCGTGCGTTCTTCAGCACGATGATCCGCCCCACCGGCGTCATCAACGCGCTACCGGCACCCTGGACCGCGCGGGCAAGCACGAATTCGGTCAGATTCTCGGAAAGCCCGCAGAGCAGCGAGGCGACGGTGAACACGGCGATGGACGCCATGAAGACACGGCGCGCGCCATAGCGATCACCAAGCCAGCCCGACAGCGGAATGAATGCCGCCATGGTCAGCATGTAGACGGTGATGCCGATGCTCATCGATATCGTGGGAACACCGAAGCTCGCCGCCATCTGCGGCAGCGAGGTGGTGACGATCGTGCCGTCAAGGATCTGCATGAAGAAGGATACGGCGACGACAAGCGCCACTATTTTCGAACGGCGCGCGCTGCCCGCGTCACCATCCGCCTCGACCGTCTCAACTGCTGTCATGAATCTGCCAATGTGAAATCTGGATCAAACGGCCGGCAACAGCACGTGCGGCGTGGGGCGTCGGTCGAACCCGATCGTAGATAGGCCGATCGTGCCGAGCGGGAAAGGGAAAAACGACCTGCGCGGGCAATTTCCATGCGCCGGCGCACATGACATCAGTCAAATCTGCGGCACCATCAGCCGAGGATATTGGTGATCGCCCGCAAAAACACGCCGGCCCCGATCGGGATCAACGCCTCGGGAAAATCATAATCCGGGTTGTGCAGTTGCGGATGCGTTTCGCCCGACCCGAGAAAGAACATCGCCGATGGCGCGACGGTTCGAAACAGCCCGAAATCCTCCGAGCCCTTCATCGGCAGCAGGCGGCTATCGCTCTGATGGCTGACGCCCTCGTCATCCAGCGCCCGCCGCAGTGCATCGACGGCTTCCGGCGAATTGAAGCACTGATGAAACACATCCTCATAGGTAATCTCGATCGTCAGCCCGGCCGCATCCGCCTCGTTCTTCGCCAGCATCTCGGCGCGCTGCACCAGGCCGGCCATCCGCTCGTCGGTCAGCGTCCTTAACGTTGCCCATATCTCGGCCCGCCCGGGGCTGATACCGAAGGCAGGCTCGCCGAGCCGGGCGTGGGTAACGGTCACCAGCGCGAAATCGGGACCGACAGGTGCGACGCTCCCAAGCGCCGTGAGCCCGCCAAGCAGGCTCGCCAGCGCGAATGTCGGCGCAACGCCATCCTCCGGGCAGGAGGCATGGGACGTCTTGCCGTTGAGCACGATCTTCATCCCGCGCGACGCGCAGTTGACAGGCCCTTCGCGCAGCAGCACATGCCCAAGCGGCACGCCTGGAAGATTGTGCACCGAGAGCGCCATATCAGGCTTCAGCGTTGCGAACTGAGGATCGGCGAGCACCGCGGTAGCACCTGCGCCATTCTCCTCGGCCGGCTGGAACAGCAGGATCACACGCCCCTTGTTCGGGCGCTTTTGCCCAAGCGCGGTTGCAACCGCCATCAGGATCGACATGTGGCCGTCGTGACCGCAAAGATGTCCCTTGCCCGGGATGGTCGACCGATATTCCTCGTTGGAGATTTCCTCGATCGGCAACCCATCGAGCTCACAGCGAATAAGCACCGTCGGCCCCGGAATGGCCCCATCATAGACCGCCGCAACGCCATGGCCGCCAAGGTTCGAGACGATCCGATCGGGCTTTGCCAGAAGCAGCGCTTCCTGCACCCGGCGCGCGGTTTCGACCTCCTCGCCCGACACCTCCGGGTAGCGGTGGAGCTCGCGACGAAACGCAGTGATATTTGAAAGCTCTTCCTGCGTCAGAAACATCGGCGTCATCCTGCAAATCTGCCGCATGCTATGTGCGCCTGACCTGGGTAGCAAGCCGCTTCGTGAAACGGGGAAGTTGTCCCGCACAGTCGATAGCACGGCCGAACTTTCGCTTTCCGGCTTCGGCCTATTTGTATATGTAAAGGCATATTCACAGGAGAACAGCATGGACGCGGATGAAGCCGACCGGTACCGGGCGCCTGCCTTGGACAAGGGGCTTGATATCCTCGAGCTTCTGGCGAGCGTCGAGGAGGGGCTCACCCAGGCGGAAATCGCCAAGCGCCTCGACCGCAGTCCCAACGAATTCTACCGCATGCTCGACCGGCTCGTGCGTCGTGGCTATGTCACCAAGCTTGAGGGCGACCGCTTCACGCTGACGCTCAAGCTCTTCGGCCTGTCGCAGCTGCACGCCCCTGCCCGCCGCCTCGCCTCATTCGCCATGCCGCTGATGCGCGACCTCGCCCAGCGCACCCGCCAGGCGAACCATCTCGTCGTCTTCGACCGTGGATCGGCCGTCGTCATCGCCCAGCACGAGGCGCCGAATTACTGGGGCATCTCGATCCGCGTCGGCTCGCATATGAGCCTGCTCGAAACCGGCTCCGGCCACGTGCTGCTGGCCTTCCGCACCGATGAAGAGCGCGAGATGATGATCGCCGAACATGCCCGCGATCCCAAGACCAAGCGGCCGGGACCGGAGTTCTACCAGCGCCTGAGCGACATCCGCGAACGCGGCTACGAGAAGATGCCGAGCGCCCAGACCGCCGGCGTCCACAACCTCTCCGCCCCGATCCTCGGCCCCGACGGCCGCGTCATTGCCGCCCTCACCTGCCCCTATATCGGCCTCGTCAACGCGCCCGACGCACCCGATATCGAGCAAACGATCGTCATGCTGCAACAGGCCGCGCGCGACCTGTCATTGCTGGCCGGATCGGACGTGAAGATCACGGGGTGAGCGGGCGCGAAAGCGTTCGCGAGACGGCATCACGCCAGCCGGCGATCTTCGCCTGTCTTTCGGTGTCCGGCATCGTCGGCAGGAACTGGCGGTCGCTGTGCCATGCTTTCGCGAAAGCGGCGCGCTCCGGCCAGACACCCGCCCGCGACCCCGCAAGCCATGCAGCACCGAGAGCGGTCGTCTCTTGCGCCGCGGCGCGATCCACGGGATTGGCGACGATGTCGGCGAGGCGCTGCATCGTCCAGTCGGAATTCGTCATGCCGCCATCGACCCTGAGCACTGTCCCGATCCGACGCTCGCCCCAATCCTTGCGCATAGCCACCAGCAGGTCCAGCGTCTGGTAGGCGACCGATTCAAGCGCCGCATGCGCCAACTCCGCCGGCCCGCTGTTGCGGGTCAATCCAAAGATCGCGCCGCGCGCCTGCGGGTCCCAATAGGGCGCGCCGAGACCTGTGAATGCGGGCACCATGTACACGCGTTGCCCATGATCGGCCGCAACAGCCAAAGCGCCGCTGTCGGAGGCACGCGAAATGAGGCCGAGCCCATCGCGCAGCCATTGCACGGCCGCACCCGCGATGAATATCGACCCTTCGAGCGCATAGGTCGTTTCACCGTCCAGCCTATAAGCGATCGTCGTCAGCATCCGGTTCGATGAGGCGACACGATCCCGCCCGGTATTGAGCAGCGCGAAACAACCCGTTCCATAGGTCGATTTCATCATGCCAGGATCGAAACAGGCATTGCCGATCGTCGCCGCCTGCTGGTCTCCGGCAACGCCCAGGATCGGGATTGCCGCTCCGAGGATCGACTTGTCCGTGACCCCAAAATCATCAGCGCAGTCCTTGACGTCAGGCAGGAGCGGCGCCGGTATTGCAAGCACGCCCAAAAGCTCGTCGTCCCAGGTCGCATCGGTGATGTTGTAAAGCATGGTGCGCGAAGCGTTGGTCGCGTCGGTCGCGTGAACCCGCCCGCCCGTCAAATTGAAGATAAGCCAGCTGTCGATGGTGCCGAAGCAAACACCGCCCATCCGTGCGCGCTCCCGCAGCCCTTCGACATTGTCGAGCAGCCAGCGCAACTTGGTGCCGGAGAAATAGGGGTCGAGCAGCAGCCCTGTCTTGGCGCGAACCAGCTTCTCATAACCATCCGCCTTCAAGCTGTCGCAGATTTCCGCGGTCCGCCTGTCCTGCCAGACGATTGCCCTGTAAAGCGGCCTGCCGGTCTTGCGGTCCCATACAACGGTGGTTTCACGCTGATTGGTGATCCCGATCGCGGCGATCGCCGAAGCCGCGATGCCCGCCTTGTCGATCGCCTGCCGCGCGGTGGCGACGACGCTCTCCCATATCTCCAAGGCATCATGTTCGACCCAGCCCGCCTGCGGATAATGCTGCCGGACTTCCATCTGCGCCGAGGCGACCATCGTCATTCCGTCGTCGAAGATGATCGCTCTCGACGACGTCGTGCCCTGATCGATCGCCAGAATGAACCCGCCCATGATCTGTTCCGACTGAATAGGAGTACCGTTCCCGCCGCTCGAACGGCAGGTTGCCAATATAGATTTGAAAATGGAGAGAACCGGCGACAGCCTTCGCGTGCCGCCGGCATGGAGATTGGCCGGGGTTTAAAGCCCCGGCCGTGGCGCCCGTTACTGGGACTGCCAGCTCTTGACCAGTTCGTCGTAATTGACGGTAACCGGCTTTTCCTTCTCGTTCTCGATCTTCAGCTGGGGAGCGAGGTTGCCCTTGGCGACCGCGTCCTTGTTCCAGTATTCGAGATCATGCTCTTCGGCGAGCTTCGGACCGATATCGCCCTGGACCTTGGCGCGCTCCAGGCGCTGCAGGACCTTTTCCTGCTCGGCGCAAAGCGAATCCATGGCTTCCTGGGCGGTCTTGGCGCCGGAGGACGCATCGCCGACGGCCTGCCACCAAAGCTGTGCCAGCTTCGGATAGTCAGGAACGTTGGTGCCGGTCGGCGACCACTGCACGCGGGCCGGCGAGCGATAGAACTCGACCAGACCGCCGAGCTTCGGAGCGCGCTCCGTGAAGCTCTTGTCGCGAATGGTGGATTCGCGGATGAAGGTGAGACCGACATGGCTCTTCTTCACATCGACCGTCTTCGAGGTCACGAACTGCGCATAGAGCCATGCGGCCTTGGCGCGATCGTCAGGCGTCGACTTCATCAGCGTCCAGGAACCCACGTCCTGATAGCCGAGCTTCATGCCGTCCTTCCAGTAGACGCCATGCGGGCTTGGTGCCATGCGCCACTTCGGCGTGCCGTCCTCGTTGACGACAGGCAGACCCGGCTTGACGGCATCGGCCGTGAACGCCGTGTACCAGAAGATCTGCTGCGCCACTTCGCCCTGCGCCGGCACGGGGCCGGATTCGGAGAAGTTCATGCCCTGCGCTGCCGGCGGTGCATAGGCCTTCAACCAATCCAGATACTTCTGGATCGAATAGACGGCAGCCGGACCGTTGGTATCGCCGCCGCGCGCGACGCACGAACCGACAGGACGCGAGTTCTCGTCGACCTTGATGCCCCACTCGTCGACGGGAAGACCGTTCGGAAGGCCCTTGTCACCGTTACCGGCCATCGACAGCCAGGCGTCGGTGAATCGCCATCCGAGCGACGGATCCTTCTTGCCGTAGTCCATATGGCCGAAGACCTTCTTGCCGTTCACTTCACGGCCGGTGAAGAACTCGGCGATATCCTCATAGGCAGACCAGTTGACCGGAACGCCGAGGTCGTAGCCGTACTTCGCCTTGAAGTCCGCCTTGTTCTTCTCGTCGTTGAACCAGTCGTACCGGAACCAGTAGAGGTTCGCGAACTGCTGGTCGGGAAGCTGGTAGAGCTTCTTGTCCGGCGCGGTCGTGAACTTGGTGCCGATGAAGTCGTTGATGTCGAGTCCCGGATTGGTGACATCCTTGCCTTCGTTCGCCATCCAGTCGGTCAGCGAGCGGGCCTGCTGGTAGCGCCAATGGGTGCCGATCAGGTCAGAGTCGTTGACGTAAGCGTCGTAGATGTTCTCGCCCGACTGCATCTGCGTCTGCAGCTTTTCGACGACGTCACCTTCGCCGATCAGGTCGTGGGTGATCTTGATGCCGGTGATGGCGGTGAACGCCGGCGCCAGCACCTTCGATTCATATTCATGGGTGGTCAGTGTTTCGGAAACGACCTTGATGTCCATGCCAGCGAAGGGTTTCGCCGCATCGATGAACCATTGCATTTCCTTTTCCTGGTCAGCGCGCGAGAGCGACGAAAGTTCGCCGACTTCCTTGTCCAGGAATGATTTCGCCTCGTCCATGCCGGCATAGGCGGAACCCGCCATGGCCAGCAAGATGCCTGCTGTTGTCGCTAGTAGATGCCGTCGCATGATATCCTCCCAAGGTTTGCGATTGCAGTCTTCACGTCAGGCGGCCAGTACCCCCGGCCATCTGTATCTCCCTGGCCTCACACGTAGCGGAACACGCCGATGGCGTAGACTACGGCAAGCCCAAGAGCCCACCACAGGTTGGGCCCGACGAGGCCCAGCCATGCGAGATGAATGAACGCTGCTCCCAGCAGCGAAATGAAGAGACGGTCTCCCCGCGTAGTCTCGAACCTCAAGACCCCGACACGCGGCGAGCCGCCCGGCGCCAGATATTCCCAGATGCTCATGCCGATCAGGAGCACGAGGATCGTGAGAAAGAACAATGCGGTCGGCAGCGTCCACGCCATCCAGGAAAAGTTCATGTCTGGTCTCCCCTTTAGACGCGGCCGAGCGCGAAGCCCTTGGCGATGTAGTTGCGGACGAAGTAGATGACGAGCGCGCCGGGAATGATGGTGAGCACGCCGGCCGCCGCCAGCACGCCCCAGTCCATCCCCGAGGCCGAGACCGTGCGCGTCATGATCGCCGAGATGGGCTTGGCGGCCGTGGTCGTCAGCGTGCGGGCCAGTAGCAACTCCACCCACGAGAACATGAAGCAGAAGAAGGCCGCCACCCCGATCCCCGATGCCACCAGCGGCATGAAGATGCGGATGAAGAAACGCGGGAACGAATAGCCGTCGATATAGGCCGTCTCGTCGATCTCCTTCGGCACGCCGGACATGAAGCCTTCGAGGATCCAGACCGCCAGCGGCACGTTGAACAGGCAATGCGCCAGCGCGACAGCAATGTGGGTGTCGATCAGGCCGAATGCCGAATAGAGCTGGAAGAACGGCAGCGCGAAAACGGCGGGCGGTGCCATGCGGTTGGTCAAGAGCCAGAAGAACAGGTGCTTGTCGCCGAGAAACCGGTAGCGCGAGAAGGCATAGGCCGCAGGCAACGCCGCCAGCACCGAGATGACGGTGTTCATCACCACATAGGTGATCGAGTTGATATAGCCGTTGTACCACGACGGATCGGTGAAGATGATCGTGTAGTTCCTGAGCGTCGGGTTCTGCGGCCAGAGCGAGAAGGTGCCGGTGATCTCGGCATTCTCCTTGAAGCTCATGTTGACCAGCCAGTAGATCGGCAAGAGCAGGAAGATGATGTAGATGGTCGAGACCACCCAGGAGAAGTTGCCGGCCGGCTTGTATTTCATCGTCTGTGTCATGGATTGGGCCATTGTCCTCTCCTCCTCACGCGTTCTCGTCGCCACTGGTCATCACGGTGTAGAAGATCCATGAGAGCAGCAGGATGATCAGGAAGTAGATGATCGACATCGCGGCCGCCGGACCGAGGTCGAACTGACCGACGGCCATCTTCACCAGATCGATCGACAGGAAGGTGGTCGAATTGCCGGGGCCGCCGCCGGTGACGACGAAGGGTTCAGTGTAGATCATGAAGCTGTCCATGAAGCGCAGCAGCACGGCGATCAGCAACACGCGCTTCATCTTCGGCAGCTGGATGTAGCGGAAGACGGACCAGCGCGACGCGCCATCGATCTTCGCCGCCTGATAATAGGCATCCGGGATCGACACGAGGCCGGCGTAGCACAACAGCACCACAAGGCTCGTCCAATGCCAGACGTCCATGACGATGACGGTGATCCACGCATCGACGGGATCGCGGACGTAATTGTAGTCGAGCCCGATCGCCTCCAGCGTATGGCCGAGCAGGCCGATATCGACGCGCCCGAACACCTGCCAGATCGTGCCGACGACGTTCCACGGGATCAGCAGCGGCAAGGCCATCAGCACGAGGCAGACGGGCACACCGATCCCCTTCTTCGGCATGTTGAGCGCGATGAATATGCCGAGCGGAATCTCCAGCGCCAGGATGATCAACGAGAAGGCAAGATTGCGCTGCAAGGCCGCCCAGAAGCGATCGGATTGCAGCGTCTGCACGAACCAGTCCGTGCCCGCCCAGAAGAACTCGTTGTTCCCGAACGTATCCTGCACCGAGTAATTGACGACCGTCATCAGCGGGATCACCGCCGAGAAGGCGACGAGCACCAGCACAGGCAGCACCAGAAACCAGGCCTTGTTGTTCCAGGTCTTGTTCATGGCTCAGCCCTCCCTGCCGACGCGCCAGGAATCGGCGTAGATGTTGATGGCCTTGGGATCGAAGGTGACCCGCGCCTCCGCGGGTATCTCGGCATCCTCGGTCAAAACGATGGCGATCGGCTGGCCCGCGAAATCCGCCCGCACGATCTTCTGCCGGCCGATATCCTCGACCCGGTTGATGGTGACGGGCATGCCGTCGCGCCCAAGGCGGATGAATTCCGGCCGGATGCCGAGCTCCGTCTTGGCGCCCGCGGCAGCCATCGGCGCGTAGTCGAGAGACAGGGTCTCGCTCCCCATTGTCACCCTGCTGCCGTCGAGCTTTGCCGGCAGGACGTTCATGCCGGGCGAACCGATGAAGTAACCGACGAAAGTGTGGCTCGGCTTTTCGAAGAGTTCGGCGGGCGTGCCGATCTGCACGATCTCTCCCTCGTACATGACGACGACCTTGTCTGCGAAAGTCAGCGCTTCCGTCTGGTCGTGCGTGACATAGACCATGGTGAAGCCGAACTGCTTGTGCAGCCGCTTCAGCTGCGAGCGCAGCACCCATTTCATATGCGGGTCGATGACCGTCAGCGGTTCGTCGAACAGGATGGCGTTGACGTCGCTGCGCACCAGTCCCCGGCCGAGCGAGATCTTCTGCTTCTGGTCGGCGGTCAGCCCCTGCGCCTTGCGCCGCGCCATCGGTGTGAGATCGATCATCTCGAGAATTTCGCGAACGCGACGATCAACCTCGGGCTCCGATACGCCGCGGTTGCGCAGCGGAAAGGCGAGATTGTCGTAGACGGTCATCGTGTCGTAGATCACGGGGAACTGGAACACCTGCGCGATGTTGCGCGCCTGCGTCGCCAGATTGGTCACGTCCTTGCCGTCGAACAGGATGCGGCCATGCGAAGGCTGCAGCAGGCCGGAGATGATGTTGAGCAGCGTCGTCTTCCCGCAGCCGGATGGCCCGAGCAGCGCATAGGCGCCGCCGTCGTTCCATTCGTGATCGACTTCGCGCAGCGCGTAGTCCTTGTCCGATTGCGGGTTCGGCCCGTAAGCGTGGCGGATGTGGTCGAGCGTGATGCGTGCCATGTCCCTACCCCTTCAAGCCGTTGCGCCGGACGAGATCGCCCGGCCGCTGGTGTCGAATGCCATCAAGTGGCGGCCATCAAGAAACACGCCGATATCGGTGTCCGGATCGATGTCGTGAATGCCATGCGCCAGCATCACCCAGCGCACACCCTCGTAATCGAGGTAGACGAAGCTCTCCGAGCCGGTGATCTCCGATAGCTGCGTGCGCGCCCTGAGTTGCACGGCGCCCGGCGTCTGCGCGGCAAGCCCGAGATGATGCGGATGAAACGCCACCGTCACCGGTCCATCGGCCATGCCGGCCAGATGCGCCGGCACCGAAAACACATCGCGCCCGTCGCGCTGGAACGTCGCGCCGGCTTTCACGACATCGATAAAGTTGAGCGGCGGATCGGCGAAAGTCTTGGCGGTGGTGAGGTCGCGAGGCGTACGGTAGACCGAAATCGTCGGCCCGAACTGCGTCACCCGCCCTTCCGACAACGTCGCCGTATTGCCGCCGAGCAGCAGCGCTTCGGATGGCTCGGTGGTGGCATAGACGAAGATGGCGCCGGATTGCGCGAAGATCCTGGGCAGCTCGGCGCGCAGTTCTTCGCGCAGCTTGTAGTCGAGATTGGCAAGCGGCTCGTCCATCAGCACGAGGCTGGCGTTCTTGACCAGCGCGCGGGCAAGCGCCGTGCGCTGCTGCTGACCGCCGGAGAGATTGAGCGGCGTGCGGTCGAGATAGGGCGTCAGCCGCAGCAGATCGGCGGCCTTGCGGACTTCGCGATCGATGGTCGCGGTATCCTTGCCCGATATGCGCATCGGCGAGGCGATGTTCTCGTAGACCGTGAAGGCGGGGTAGTTGATGAACTGCTGGTAGACCATTGCGACATTGCGCTTCTGCACCGGCATGCCGGTGACATCGACGCCGTCGAAATGGATCGTCCCGCTGGTCGGCCGGTCGAGCCCGGCCATCAGCCGCATCAGCGACGTCTTGCCGGACAGGGTCGGTCCCAGGAGCACGTTCAGCGTGCCGCGTTCAAACGCGAGATCGGTCGCGTGGATATGCGTATCCGCACCCACCGTCTTTGCGATGTTTCGCAATTCCAGCATTCAGGTTCCCGTGCCTCCTCACAGCGGGGACCACATGCCGCTCTTTTATCCGGCCATCTGAGCCGGTAGCGCGGCCATGTACTCCTCCAAAACCGCGGCTTGCTCCCTCGTCAGGCGCAAGCCCTCCTTCGTTCTCCTCCAGAGCACGTCATCGGCGTGTCTCGCCCATTCGTGCTCGATCAGGTAGCGAACCTCCACCTCATAGAGGTCGCTCCCGAAACAGCGCCCGAAATCCTCGGTCCCGCGCGCCTGTCCCAAAAGCACCGCAGCCTTCGTGCCGTAGCGGCGAACGAGGCGGCGGGCATGCGTATCGATGAGAAACGGATAGCTGCCCTTCAGCTTGCGCACTTCCGCCTCGTATCCCTGAGCCGGAAAGTCGCCGCCGGGCAGATGGCTCTTGGCAGTCCACGGGGCACCCTTGGCGCCGATTGCCGCACCGATCTTCTCCAGCGCGTGTTCCGACAGCCGGCGATAGGTGGTGAGCTTGCCGCCGAACACATTGAGCAAAGGCGCCGGCGCGCCCTCACCCTCGAGCTTCAGCACGTAATCGCGCGTCGCTTCCTGCGCCTTGGACGCGCCATCGTCGAACAGCGGACGCACGGCCGAATAGGTCCAGACGATATCCTCAGGCCGCACAGGCTCGTTGAAATACTCGCTCGCGGCCTTGCAGAGATAAATTGTCTCCTCGTCGGAGATTTTCACATCCTTCGGATCGGCCTTGTAGTCGCGATCGGTGGTGCCGATCAGCGTGAAATCCTGCTCGTAGGGGATCGCGAAGATGATGCGGTTGTCGGGGTTCTGGAAGAAGTAGGCCCTGGGATCGTTGAACTTCTTCTTCACCACGATATGGCTGCCCTGGACGAGACGCACATGCCGCGCCTCGTTCTGCCCGAAGGCAGCGCGAATGACGTGATCGACCCATGGACCGGCTGCGTTGACCAGCATCCGCGCCTGGAAATGCCGCTTCTCGCCGGTCACCGTATCAACGGTCTCGATCGCCCAGACACCGTTCTCGCGGTGCGCGGAGACGACCTTGGTGCGCGGCATGATCAGCGCGCCCTTATCGGCCGCGTCGCGCGCGTTCAGCACCACCATGCGAGCGTCATCCACCCAGCCGTCGGAATATTCGAACGCCTTGGTGAACAGCGACTTCAGCGGTTTGCCCGCCGGATCGCGGCGCATGTCGAGCACCTTGGTCGGCGGTAAAAGCTTGCGACCACCGAGATGGTCGTAGAGGAACAGCCCCAGCCGGATCAGCCAAGCCGGCCGGATGCCGCCCTTGTGATAGGGCAGCACGAAGCGCATCGGCCAGATGATATGCGGCGCCATCGCCCACAGGATCTCGCGCTCCATCAGCGATTCGCGCACCAAACGAAACTCGTAATGTTCGAGATAGCGCAGGCCGCCATGAATGAGCTTGGTGGCACCAGAGGACGTGCCGGAGGCGAAATCGTTCATCTCGGCCAACGCAACGGAATAGCCGCGCCCGATCGCGTCACGCGCGATACCGCAGCCGTTGATGCCGCCACCGATAACGAAAAGATCGTGAATCTGACCGCTCACGCGTCCCATGCCCCCAGAAAATGCCGCAACGCAAACAAGACAACGCAATTGCGAAAGTGAAAACAGTTAAAGCGAAACTTATTCGAATGTCAAACGAATGTTTCGCACAGTTATGCCGCGCGCCGATGTCGGGCGTGTGACAGCGCGAAATGCCTGCATTCGAAATTATCGAGGAATTTCAATTGGGCTCGGCAACCCTGAAATAGGCGCGAGGCGGCGCGCCGAGCATGCGCTTGAACATGGTGGTGAACGCCGCGACGCTTTCGTAACCGAGATCGAACGCAACTGTCGTGACCGGCTGGCCCGCCGCCAGCCGCGGCAACGCCGTGAACAAGGCTGCCTGCTGTCGCCATGTGGAAAGGCTGATGCCGGTCTCGCGCCGGAAAGCGCGGGTAAACGCCCGCCGGCTCATGTTCAGCTGCTCGGCCCAGTCGTCGATCAGGAGCCGCGCCGTCGGGTTCGCCAGAAAGGCGCGGCAGAGCCCCGCAAGCCTTGCGTCACCAGGAATGGGCAGACCGAGCGAGCGGTCCGGCAAACGCGAAATCTCCTCGAGCAGCAGCGCCACCACCAGCCGCTGCCGCCGCGAACCCTTGAGGTCTCCACTTGGAGATACCGCTTCGATGATCAGCGCTCGCGCAAGATCGGTAAGCCCGACCACGCGAATGGCCTCAGGCAGCGCGACCAGCGCATCGGAGCTGATATAGGCCGAAAGCATGGTGACCTCGCCCAGCATATCCACAGAGTGGTCCAGCTCGGCCGGTATCCACAGCGCATGCTCCGGCGGCACCATCCAGCGTCCCTGCCGCGACGACACCATGACCACGCCGGTGCGCGCATAGACGAACTGCGCGCGGCTGTGCCGATGGGTGGCCACGTGATAGCCCGAAGGATACTCCGACGGGATGGTGTGAACCGGCTCGGACGCCGCTTCGATTGCCGCCAGCCGCTCGACATGGAGCTTCGCCAGCTCCGCCGACGTCATATTTTGCAACGCTTTCATAAGCCCTGGCCCAATCGCGAAAGAATGAGACCAAAACACGAAAGCGGGACTGCCGCAAGGAGACTATGCGGATAGTCAGTTTCTCAGGAGGAACATCGTGACGACAGGTACAATGACGGCGGAGAAACACTCCGCGGAACAGACGGTTTTCAGCATCATCATGGCAGTCAGCTTCTGCCATCTCTTGAACGACACGATGCAGTCGCTCATCCCGGCCCTCTATCCGATGATCAAGGACGGCTACGGTCTCGACTTCACCCAGATCGGCCTGCTCGGCCTGGTCTTCCAGGTCACGGCCTCGCTGCTGCAGCCGCTGATCGGCATCTACACCGACAAGCGCCCGCTCCCCTATTCGCTCTCGATCGGTATGGGCTTCACGCTGATCGGCCTGGTGCTGCTCGCCTATGCGCATGCCTACTGGGTGCTGCTCGTCGGCGCTGGCGTTGTCGGCCTCGGCTCAGCGGTCTTCCACCCGGAATCCTCGCGCGTCGCCCGCCTTGCGTCGGGCGGACGCCATGGTCTGGCGCAGTCGCTGTTCCAGGTCGGCGGCAATTTCGGCTCGGCCATCGGCCCGCTGGCCGCCGCCTTCATCGTGCTGCCGCGCGGACAGACCAGTGTCGCATGGTTCTCGGTTGCCGCATTGACGGGCATGATCATCCTGTGGCGCGTCGGCGTCTGGTATTCGAACCACCGCCGCACCAATGCCGGCCGCAAGGCCGCGGTGCCCGCCGTCGTGCTGCCGCGCGCCAAGGTGATCATGTCGATCGCGGTCCTCGCCATGCTGGTCTTCTCGAAATACGTCTACATGACCAGCCTTTCGAGCTACTACACCTTCTACATGATCGAACGCTTCCAGGTGTCGGTCCAAGAGGCGCAGATCCTGCTCTTCGTCTTCCTGGGTGCGGTTGCCATCGGCACGGTCGCGGGCGGCCCGATCGTCGACTGGTTCGGCACCAAGTTCACCATCTGGTTCTCGATCCTCGGCGCTCTGCCCTTCACCCTGGCGCTGCCCTATGCGGGCTACACCTGGACGATCGTGCTGACCTTCGTGATCGGCATCATCCTGGCCTCGGCCTTCTCGGCCATCGTCGTCTTCGCGCAGGAACTGGTGCCCGGACGCGTCGGCATGATCGCCGGCCTGTTCTTCGGCTTCGCCTTCGGCATCGGCGGCATCGGCGCCGCGGCCCTTGGCATGGTCGCGGACCGCATGGGCATCGTCTTTGTCTACAACATCTGCTCCTACCTGCCGCTGCTCGGCCTGCTCACCGTCTTCCTGCCGGACCTCGGCAAAGGCCGGCGCCACGCAACATCAGCGAAATAGCCGAGGCAAGCCGAGCACCATCTAAACCACAAAAGGCCGAAGCACCTGCTTCGGCCTTTCGTCTTTGAATGTCATGTGAAGCTTTTGAGCCGGCCCCAATTCCGGACAATAAAAAAGGCCGGGGCGAAACCGCACCGACCTTCCTATTCGCATCTCACACCAGTGCCAGTACATCCGTGGTCAAAAGCATAAAAGCGATACCGGCAACTGCGAGCGTCCGCTGTGTGGAACACTGACCAGCAATGCCGATGGGCCTCATATGGGAGGTCAATGTGGCGAATTCAAGTCCGGGAGGGAAATTGCAGAAAATGGCGACCCCTGCAGGATTCGAACCTGCGACCACCTGCTTAGAAGGCAGGTGCTCTATCCAGCTGAGCTAAGGGGCCACACTGCCGATGCGCCTGGGCGCATCGAAGGCATGGGCTCTGGCAGCGATCGGTAGGGTCCGATCAGTGCGTCCAGGGCTGCGTGCGCGTATAGCGGAAATTATCCGGATATGCCACCGTCTGACGCTGCGGATCTTTCGGCGTGATCACCCGGTATTCGATGCCGTTGCGCTGCGCGTAGGCTTCGGCCAGTTCCTGCGTTTCGAAATTCAGCTTCACCTGCTGGCGCATGTCCGACGACGAGGTGTAGCCCATGATCGGGTCGATCGTGCGCGGCGCTTCCTGATCGAACTCCAGCACCCAGAGATGAGTCTTTGCCTTGCCGGATTGCATGGCGGTCTTTGCTGGACGATAGATCTTGGCAGACATAGCTGCACGCCTCCGAATTATGGCTTTCGCAATCAATGGACTGCCCCCGTGCGGGACATCTTCATCTACGATCGCACAGATAGATGAATTTTGCTTAGCGGCGAATCCCTTCCTTTTCAAGCGAAAAGCCATAATTCGGAGGCGT
>NZ_DDHH01000046.1:0-6884 GCF_002338015.1 Rhizobium sp. UBA1881 | reverse complement strand
GCTTTGCGGCCAACAGCGTGCGTCCGAGTTCGAGCGCGCCGCGACGCAGCGCGCCGAAGGGCTCGACAGCGGCGAAGGCGATCAGGATGCCGAGGGCGGCGACGGGCGCGGTGATGGTGCCGGCGTCGGCGAGGGCCGCAACGGCGAGCAACGAACCGGTGAGGAGGAGCGTCGAGGCGATGCCGAAGCCGAAGGTCACGCTGCTTTCGATGCGGTTCAGCCTGTTGTCGGCATCTTGGGCGTAGCGATCGGCGGCGGCTATGGCTGCCGTCTGCGCCTCGATCCTGCCTGCCATCAGCAGGTCCGACTGGCCGGCGACGAGGTCAATGGTGCGGGCACGCAGTGCCTCGATGCCGTAGGAGCGGCGGCGGGCATGGGCCGCGGCAAGGCGGCCGGCGCAAAGGGGTATGCCGAGGCCGGCGACGATGAGGAGCAGTGCCGCCGACAGGCCAAACAGGGGATGCATCAGGCCGAGTGCGATGCCTGTGGCGACGGCGGCGAGGATTGCGACGCCTGATGGTACCAGCACACGGAGATAGAGTGAGTCCAGCGCATCGATATCGCCGGTCAGACGAAACAGTAGGCGGGCCGGGCGTCTTGCAAGATCACAGGCAGCGCCGGCCTGCGCCCAGCCGCGAAACAGGCGTTCGCGGAGCGCGGCGAGCACGGCAAGCGTTGCGTCATGCGTCGTCAGCCGCTCGCCATAGCGCGAGGCGGTGCGGCCGATCGCCAGCAGCCTGATGCCTGCCGAGGGAGCGAAGACATCGAAGGTGATGGCGGTTGCCGCCGAGGCGCCGGCGATCGCGGTTGCCGTGATGAACCAGCCGGAGAGGCCGAGCAGGGCGATGCCGGCGCCCGCCGTCGCGGCCGACATGACGGCGCCCAGCAGCAGGCGACGCTTCTTCTCCTTCATGAAGAGCTTGAGGATGGGTTTCAGATCGGTCAGCGACGGGCTCATTCGGCGGCCTCCCTTGCGGGTTCCGGATCGAGATGGATCGTCCTGCCCATGCGGGCGGCGAGGCGGGGATCGTGGGTGGCGACGAGCAAGGTCTTGCCCTTGGCGAGTTCAAGCAGGCTCTCGGTGATGTCGTCGGCCGTTGTGCTGTCGAGATGCGCCGTCGGTTCGTCGGCGAGGACGATCAGCGTCTCGGCGTCGACGGCGGCGCGCGCGATGGCAAGCCGCAGCGCCTCGCCACCCGACAGGCCGGCTCCGCCATCGCCGAGCGGACGGTTGCGGTAGGCGTTCGCGAGCCTTCCTAGGTGGGCGGCGTTGAGTGTGGCGGCGGCCTGTTGAGTGGAGACCTGCGGCCGGCCGAGCGTGACGTTGCGGGTGATGCTGCCGGCGAAGATATGCGGCTTCTGGCCGATCCAGGCGATGTGTGGCCGCGACGATTGACCGGCCGGTTGCCGGCCGATCTCGACGCGGCCGCTTTCACAGGGTGCCAGGCCGGCGGCGAGTGCCAGCAGGGTCGATTTGCCCGAGCCGCTTGGGCCAAGCAGCGCGACGTGTTCGCCGGCGCGGATATGGAGATCGAAGTCCTCGATGGCCGAGGTATCGCTGCCGGGGTAGCGAAAGGCGACGGCGTCGAAGAGGATTTCGGCGGCCAGGGCGCCTTGAGCGGCTTCTTCCTGCGGCAGCAGCATCCCATCTTCGCTGAGCGCATCGAGCGCCTTCATCGCCGCTTCGCCCGAGGCGCGGTCGTGCCAGACGGCCGAGAGTTCGCGCAGCGGCTCAAAGAAGGCGGGTGCGAGCAGCAGCACGAAGAGGCCCGATGTGAGATTGAGGCTATTTGTCCAGGCACCGAAGCGGATTTCGCCGAGCAGCGAGAAGCCGACATAGACGGCGACCATGGCGACGCCGAGAGCAGCGAAGAGTTCGAGAACCGCCGACGACAGGAAGGCGATGCGCAGCACGGCCATCGTGCGGGTCTTCAGGTCCTCGGCATCGGCGCGAAGCCGCGTTGCCGTGGCATCGACGGCATCAAGCGCGCGGATGGTGGCAAGACCGCGCAGGCGGTCGAGCAGGAAGCCATTGAGGCCGCCCGTCGCGGCCAGCTGCTTTTCGCTGGCGGCCTGAGCACGCCAGCCGATCAGCGCCATGAAGACGGGGATGAGGGGCATGGCGAAGAGCAGCACGAGCGCCGCGATCCACGAGATCGGGAAGACGCAGGCGAGGATGACCAGAGGCACGGCGCTGGCCTTGAAGCGGGCCGGCTGGAAGCGTGAGAGATAGGGGACGATGAGTTCGGCCTGTTCGCCGACGATGCTGGCGGCCTCGCCTGAGGTGTGGCGGGTGCTGTCGACCGGCGACCGGCGCGCAAGGGCCTCGACGGCGCGGGCACGCCTCAGGGTGAGTTCGGCACGGGCGGCGCGAAAGGCGAGGCGGCCTCCTGCCGCTTCGAGACAGCTTTTCGTGATGCCGAGGAAGCCGATGACGATCGCCGGCCAGATGACGGCCTCGACCCCGCCGCCATTGGCGATGCGGCCGACCGCGACCGAGAGAAGGCCGGCCTGCGGGATCCAGAGGAGGGCAGCGAGCGTCTGGATCAGAGCCGCGTTGCGCGAGGCGGAGCGCTGGCGGGCGCGCTTGCGCCGTCCGTCGCGGGCCTTGTCTTGCTTGGCATCGAGAAAGGCACTGGTCATGGCGCTAACTCTTGTTCGCAGGATTGGGACGGCGGCCACGGCCGAGCGAGATGACCCGGTCCTTGGCCTCAAGCAGCTTCGTCACTTTCGCGCCTAGCGAGAGTAGCGTTGCAAGTCTTTCGGTTTCAAGTTGTTTCACATCGTCATACCAATGTGTCAGCTGTTCAATCAGCGCATGCATTTCGCTCATGCGTTCCTGGGCGTGGCGCTCGGCCTCGCTTGCCGGCCTCTGCATCAGGATTTCGCGCAGCACCGAGAGCGTCGGATCGACCTCGCGCTTCTTGCGTTCTTCGGCGAGTGTGCGCAGGATCTGCCAGACATCGTCGGGCGTGGTGAAGAAGTCGCGGCGGTCGTCCGGCCGGTGCCTGAGCAGCACGAGGTTCCAGGTCTGCAGTTCGCGCAGGCTCATCGAGACGTTCGAGCGCGAGATGCCGAGCGCGTCGGCGATCTCCTCGGCGCAGAGCGGCTGCGGGGAGACGTAGAGCAGTGCGTAGATCTGGCTCACCGTCCTGTTGATGCCCCAGCGCGAGCCCATCTCACCGAAGTGCAGGACGAAGGATTGGACGAGCGGCGCAAGGTTCATGGTCAGGTTTCCGTTATGACTGTGATTTCAGAAATTTCTGAAATCACAGTGCGCAGTGCGTGGCTGACAATCGACAGGCCGGGGCTGCTGCAATTGGCGCCGGATTTGACGATAGTCAGCTTTTCGCTTGGGTTTATTGATTCAGATCAAATGGCGGAGGAATGTTTGGCCTTGCCCTGCGCGAGATAGCGATCGAACTTGGCGGCGATGGTGCGCACGAAGGGGCGGCCTTCGTCGGTGATCACGAACCTGTCGCCATCGAAAGAGACGAAGCCATCCTCATTGAAGCTCGCATGCAGGGCGTCGTCGCAGGCGTCGTCGGCAGCCTTGCCGAAACGGGCGCGCAACTCGGTGACCGAGAAGGCGTACTGGCACATCAGCTCCTCGATCGCCTGCGCGCTGGCGCGGTCAGCATCCGAGAGCGCGAAGCCCCGGGCAACGGGAAGGCGGCCTTCCGAGATCGCCCGGCAATATTGCCCCGTCGCGACGATGTTCTGGACATAGCCCTCAGGAAGCTTGCCGATCGAGGAGGCGCCAAGGCCGATCAGCGTATCGGCGCCATCGGTCGTGTAGCCCTGGAAGTTGCGTCGGAGTGCGCCGTCGCGCAGCTGGCGGGCCATGCTGTCGTCGGGCTTCGCGAAGTGGTCGATGCCGACAGCGTCATAGCCTGCGGCAAGGATGGCGTCGGCGCCGGCCGCGGCCATCGCGAAACGGTCGGCGGGACCGGCAAGCGTTGCGGTATCGATCACCGACTGGTGCTTCTTGACCCAGGGCACGTGGGCATAGCCGAACATGGCGATGCGATCGGGCTGCATCGACAGCGACAGCTCGATCGTGCGCAGCAGCATGTCGCGGTCCTGATGCGGTAGGCCGTAGACGATGTCGAGATTGATCGAGCCGATGCCGAGCTCGCGCAAGGTGCGCACGACCATCTCCGTCTGCTCGAAGCTCTGCGGCCGGTTGATCGCGGTCTGGACGATCGGCTCGAAATCCTGCACGCCGACGCTTGCCCGCGTCATGCCGAAATCGCGCCATGCCCTCAGCTTCTCGGCGTCGACATGAGTCGGGTCGATCTCGACGCTGATTTCGCAATCGGGACCGATGTCGAAGTTTTCATCAAGTGTCACGCGCAGACGGCGGAGGTCGTCGGGGCTGACGATCGTCGGCGAACCGCCGCCGAAATGGATGGCTGCGACCTTTCGTCGTAGCGGGAGATATTTTGCAACGAGCGCGATCTCGCTATTCAAGGCTTCCAGGTAGGTCGCGATGGGGTCGTAGCGACGCACCTGCTTGGTATGGCAACCGCAGTAGAAACAGAGCCGGTCGCAGAACGGAATATGCACGTAAAGCGATAGTGCGCCTTGTGAATTTGCTTCGAGCCACTGCCGGTAATCCATCTCGCCAACGCCCTCGTGGAAGTGCGGCGCGGTCGGATAGCTGGTGTAGCGGGGTACGGGGGCAGAGTAGCGGGCAATGAGATCGGCGTTCATGAGCGTGTCCTTTCGAGGACGGGAATAAAGGGGGTTTTCGATGAATGCCTTGATCTCGATCAAGAAAACGCTGTTCTCTGACGACAGCCTTGGCTATGCTTCCGGCGGAGCTGGTTGCATGCGAAAAGATATACATAATTCTAATATTCCAATACGTTGCGTAAGCTGCGAGGTCCGCCACAAGGGTATGTGCGGCGCGCTGACGGGCGACGAACTTCTGTCTCTGTCTGCCCATACGCGGCTGGTGACGCATCACGCCGGCGAGGAACTGGCAGGCGAAAAGATGCCCGTCGAGGCCTACGCCACCGTCATCAGCGGCGTTGTGAAATTGACGAAGACGCTGGAGGATGGGCGCCAGCAGATCGTCGGGCTGCAGTTCGCTCCCGACTTCCTCGGCAGGTTGCATGCCAACGAAAACGGTGTCTCGGCCGAGGCCGCGTCCGATGTGCATCTGTGCCGTGTTCCGAAAGCCGCCATGGAGCGGCTGGTCAAGAGCACGCCGGCACTCGCTGAAAGGCTGATGGAACAAACGATGCGCGAGCTCGACGAGGCGCGCGACTGGATGGTGACGCTGGGGCGCAAGACGGCGGCGGAGAAGGTGGCGAGCTTCCTGTTTCTGATCGCGACGCATCTGGATCCCGAGGCGACCGGCGAGAATCGCCGTTTCGACCTGCCGCTGTCGCGCGCCGATATCGCCGATTTTCTCGGGCTGACGATCGAGACGGTGTCGCGGCAAATGTCGAAACTCAAGGCCGATGGCGTCATTTCCATCGTCGCCAACCGGCATATCGAGGTGGCCAAGCTCTCCAAGCTGAAGGCCTGCTGCGGCACCTGATGGCGCGCTTCGGCGCGCCCTGTGAATGCGTGTTGCCGAGCCGGGTGTTTTGTGCAGGAGTGATGGTTTCCATTATCGATTTGAGAGCCTCCATGCCCTCCGCTGAAGCCAATCTCCTCGTCTCCCGACTGTCTCCGCCACCCATCCCATCGGTGCTCGGGCACGCGAGTACAAGGGAGCCAAGGGGCCGCTGGTCGATCTCTCGCAGGCGGTTCCGGGCTATCCGGCGCATCCCGAGATGCTGCGGCTGCTGGGTGAGGCTGCATCATCGCCCACCACAACAGGCTACGGGCCGATCGAGGGCGAGGGCGTGTTGCGCGAGGTCTATGCCCGGCAGATGTCCGACGTTTACGGCGCGCCGGTCGCTGCCCGCAACGTCCAGATCACTGCCGGCTGCAACCAGGCCTTCATGGCGGCGGCCATTGCGCTTGCTGGCGCCGGAGACAGCGTGGCGCTGACCAATCCCTTCTATTTCAACCAGGAAACGACCCTGTCGATGCTTGGCATCAACAGGGTGCTGGTCGAATGCGACGCCGGGAACGGCTTCCTGCCCGATATCGCCTCGGCCGAGAAGGCGCTGGCCTCGGGCGCCAAGGCGCTGGCGATCGTGACGCCAAACAATCCGACGGGCGCGATCTATCCGCCGGAGTTGTTGCGCGCGCTGTTCGACCTCTGCCGCAGCCATGGGTCGTGGCTGATCGTCGACGAGACCTACCGCGACTTCCTGCCGGAGGGTTATGGCGCCCCGCACCCGCTGCTCAGCATCCCCGGCTGGGAGGAGACGCTGATCCTGCTTTACAGCTTCTCCAAATCCTTCTGCATTCCCGGCCATCGGCTGGGCGCGATCACCGCCGGTGAGGGTGTCGTCGCCGAGATCGTCAAGGTGATGGACAACATGCAGATCTGCGCGCCGAGGGCTGCGCAGGTGGCGGTTGCCGAGGCGATGCCCGTTCTGGCCGACTGGCGGGCCGCGAACCGACTGGAGATCGCCCGGCGGGCGGATGCGCTGCGGGCGGTGATGGCTGAGTTGCCCGGCTGGGAGATCGGGGCGCTTGGCGCGTATTTCGCCTTTATCCGGCATCCGTTCGCGGATTTGAGTTCGTCTGCGGTTGCCGAGAGGCTGGCCAAGGAGGCTGGCGTGGTTTGTCTGCCGGGGAGCTATTTCGGGGTGGGGCAGGAGCGGTATTTGCGGTTGGCGTTTGCCAATGCGGATGCGGTGTCGATCGGGCGGTTGGTGGAGCGGTTGCGCTAGGGTTGCTTTGGGGGGGCAGGAGATTGGACGTCGTGCCGTGTGGCGCCCCCCTCTGTCCTGCCGGACATCTCCCCCACAAGG
>NZ_DDHH01000196.1:0-3119 GCF_002338015.1 Rhizobium sp. UBA1881 | reverse complement strand
TGTCCTGCCGGACATCTCCCCCACAAGGGGGGAGATCGACTCGTGGCTTGCTCCCGGCCAAACAATGAGAGGACGATGAGCGTGGAGCGAGCGGGTGCTCCCAGCCAATCTCCCCACCTGTGGGGGAGATGCCCGGCAGGGCAGAGGGGGGTATCACACGGTAAAACCTCGCTCGCCGGCGCACCAAAAGCCCCGCACTGCCCGAAAGCACGCCCAAGGAAGCGCGCATCCCCGCCCTCACGTCCCCGAAAAACGCGCCTCCGCAAGATCAGCCTCACGCACCAGTTTCTTCATCAGCTCTTCCGAGAGCTTGCGGTTCTTCGCCAGCCGGAAGAACTCGGCGCGTTCGGCCTTGACGCCGGCGAGGCGGAGCTTGCGTTCGATTTCTTCGCTGCGGCGGGCGAGCATGGCGTCGTCGCCGGTCTTGGAGCGGCCGGCGATGCGTTGGCGGTAGATGTCCATCAGGCGAGCGCCGGCGTCGGCGTAGAGGTCGGCGTCGGCGCGACCTTCGCCCATATCGTGCTGTAGCTGCTCGATCGCCTTGATGGCGGCCTCGGCGCCGCGGATGCGGGCTTCGTCCTCCTCGCGCTGGTGGGAGGGTTCTGCCGGCACATGCAGGTTCTTCAAGAGGAAGGGCAGGCCGATGCTGGCGGCGACCAGCGAGACGATGATGACGCCGGCGGCGAGGAAGATCGACAGGTCGCGGCCCGGGAAGGGCGAGCCGTCGCCCATGGTCAGCGGCAGGGTCAGAACACCCGCGAGCGTGATGGCGCCGCGCGCGCCGGCAAGCGAGGTGGCGGCAACGAGGCGCCAGCTCGGGCGGGTGAACTCGTGGCCGCTACGGGCGGCGCGATAGAGTGTGAAGCGCAGCGACACCCAGACCCAGGAGAAGCGCAGCGCGGCGAGCGCCACGTTGATCGCGACGATGTAGACGATCAGCCACAGCGGGTCGTAATGCCCGGTTTCGCGGACGATATTGATGGCGCTGGAGGCGATCTGCGGCAGCTGCTCGCCGAGCAGCACGAAGATGACGCCGTTCATGGCGAACTGGACGGTATCCCAGACGGCGGTGCGGCGCACGCGGGTGACAGCGGATGCGCGGCCGCTCTGTTCGCCGAAGCTCATGGTGATGCCGGCCGCGACCGCCGCCAGGATGCCGGAGCATTCCAGATGTTCGGCGATCAGATAGGCGGCGAAGGGGAGCAGCAGGCTGATCAGGATCAGCGAGCCGGTCTCCTCGCCAAGCTTGCGGGTGAGGAAGCGCTGCAGCTGCATGACCGCCCAGGTGACGCCGACGCCGATGACAATGCCGCCGATCGCCACCCAGAAGAAGGTGCCGACCGCGTCTGTCAGCGAGAAGGTGCCGGTGAGGGCGGCTGCGACCGCAAAGCGCATGCAGACGAGGCCGGACGCATCGTTGAGCAGCGATTCACCCTCAAGGATGTGCATCAGTCGGTTGGGGATCGGCACGCGGGCGGCAATGGCGGAGACCGCGATCGGATCCGTCGGCGAGAGGATGGCTGCCAGCGCGAAGGCGACGGCGAGCGGCATGGAGGGGATGAGCAGGTGGATGAGGAGCCCGACGCCGAGGACGGTGAAGATGACGAGGCCGAGCGCCAGCTCGAGAATGACGGTCTTGTCGCGCAGCAGGCCTTCCTTCGGGATGCGCCAGCCATCGAGAAAGAGCAGCGGCGGCAGGAAGAGCAGGAAGAAGAGATCGGGATCGAGGCTGACACCGAGATCGGCCACCGAGGCGATGACGGCGCCGAGCGCGATCTGCACGAGAGGCGGCGGGATCGGGATCGGGGAGAGCCTGGTGAGTGTTCCGCTAACGACCACCGCAAACAGCAGGATCAACGAAACGCTGATGCTTTCCATGAAATGCCATGTCCTTCGTTCTTACCGTCGAAGTTCGGTTCTGCGGGTTTTTGGCTGTCGTTGCAACGGCGGGGCTATTGGTTCGCCCGACCTGCGACATTGCGCCATAGGCGCGTGCACTGTGGGTCAAGTGCTTGATGAGGCTGGATCCGCTTGCCCATACACGGCGGGCGGTATCGCGAGAACAGGCTGTTTCGGCTCCCCCGGCGGAGCCGTGTTGCGCGCCAATCAGGCGGTCTTGTAGGTCAGAAGTCTGGTCGATCACGCAGTCTGCGTGTTGTCGGTATCGGAGGCGAGCGAGGAGCCGTAGGTGGTCTGGTAGGCGCGGATCGCGGTCTGCATGTCGGTGAGGACCTGCGTGACGGCGGTGTTGTCGCCGGCGCCGGCACTCTCGGCGATCTTCGACGGATCGGCGGAGAGAACCTCACTGGTCGTCAGCTTGCCGTCGTTGTTGCTGTCCATCAGCGCCAGAATGCCCTTCGGGCTGTTGCCGGAGAGGCTGCCATCGTCGTTCGACCCATCGTCGCTTTCGCTCGACTGCTGCAGCTGCAGCATCAGGGAGAGGATGTCGGCTGCGATCTTCTGGGTGACGCTGGCGCTGTCGGCGGTGCTGTTTGCCGTCGAGGCCTTGGTCGTCGTTGTCGCGGTCGTGCTGCTGGTGGTATTGGCTGCGGCCAGCTCGTCGGCGGAGACGATGCCATCGCCGTTCTTGTCGAGGCTGGAAATATACTGGGCATTGTTGCCGCCCAGAGAGGAAACACTGGTCACTTGAATCTCCTTTGCGAGTCCATCGTGAAAACCGTCCTTCATGGACGAACAGGGACGGGCTAAGGTGATTTGCCGGCGGCGTCAAAAGGGGAATGTTGTGATGAATTTCAGCCGATTGACCGAGGTCAAGGGGCGGGATTAAGATTTCGTTTACTCTATGTGTTTTGGTGATTCGGGCTGGGTTGTCGTCGGTTGAGGTGGCGAGGAGCCAAGTGCGCCTGCGAGAGTGACGCGGTGCATATGCGCGGCAGGGCGCCAAGTGTCCACTACCGTCGCTCGAGAGGCACCGCCGGCAGATGCTTGGCACAAGATCGAGCATGACGTAGAGAATGAGGGGGCGCTCGCATTGCTCTGGATGGGAGGGGCCGGCAACCATTTGTTTCCGCAGCGAAAACCCCATCCACGGCGTCATCCTCGGGCTCGTTGTAAAGCCCGGAGACATCCCTGACAGGTGTTCGGAGACATGCCTGACA
>NZ_DDHH01000135.1:76872-77382 GCF_002338015.1 Rhizobium sp. UBA1881 | reverse complement strand
GATAGCTTTCACCTCCGTCTGGCAGCAGGAAAGTCTGTGCGCGCGGCTTTTGCCGCGCGCGCAGGGCGTGGAGCATCAGCCACGTGTCTCTTCAACGTCCTCTTCCTCGACAGGCCTTTTCGTCCGCATCACTTTCAAGACGAAGACAAAGAAGGCGGGCACGAAGAAGATCGCGAGGATGGTCGCGGAGATCATGCCGCCGAGCACGCCCGTTCCGATGGCGTTCTGGCTGGCGGCACTTGGTCCCGTCGCAATCGCCAAGGGAACGACGCCGAGTGTGAAGGCAAGCGACGTCATCACAATCGGGCGGAAGCGCAACTTTGCGGCTGCGACGGCCGAATCCAGCAGCGACCTGCCTTCGGCGTAATAGTCCTTGGCGAACTCAACGATGAGAATGGCGTTCTTCGCCGATAGACCGATGATCGCGATCAATCCGACCTTGAAATAGAGGTCGTTCGGCATGTCGCGCAGCATCACGGCCAGCACCGAGCCGATCACGCCCAGCGGCAC
>NZ_DDHH01000135.1:5161-76715 GCF_002338015.1 Rhizobium sp. UBA1881 | reverse complement strand
GCCGATCACGCCCAGCGGCACGACCAAGATGACCGAGATGGGAATGGACCAGCTCTCATAAAGGCCCGCGAGGAGCAGGAATACGAACAGGATGCTAAGCCCGAACAGGAACGGAGCCTGGCTGCCTGATGTGATTTCCTCCAAGGACTGGCCGGACCATTCGAAGCCGAAGCCTTCTGGCAGTTCAGACGCCAGACGCTCCATTTCAGCAATGGCCGCACCGGTCGATTGCCCCGGCGCCGGCGCACCGGAGATACGCACGGTGGGATAGCCGTTGTAACCGACGATCTGCGGCGGGCCCTTCTGCCATTGCGCGATCGCGAAAGACGACAGCGGCACCATGCCACCGCTCGCATTGCGAACGTTGATCTTCAGCACATCCTCGATCTGCAGGCGGCTGCGATCCTGCGCCTGCACGATCACGCGCTGCATGCGTCCTCTATTCGGGTAGTCATTGATGTAGGAAGACCCAAGATTGGCCGTGATCGCGTTATTGATGTCCGAGAACGTCACACCGAATGTGTTGGCCTTCTCGCGGTCGATGACGAACAGAACCTGCGCGGCATCCGGCAGTCCTTCCATGCGTACGCCTGTGACGACCTGGCTTTGTGCAGCCTTCGCCATCAGTTCAGCAGTTGCCTGCGCAAGCGCCGCCTGTCCGAGACCAGCACGATCCTGAAGACGGAAGGAGAAGCCGCCGGTTGTGCCGAAGCCCTCGATTGGCGGCGGCGACAGCGCAAAGGAGGTCGCGTCCTTCAGCGCGAAGAGCTGCATGTTGGCACGGTTAGCGATGTCCTGCACCGAGTTGCCCTCGCCGCGCTCCGACCAGTCCTTGAGCGTGACGAATGCAAGTCCCGCATTGGCGCCATTGCCCGAGAAGCTGAAGCCCTGAATGGCCACGATGTTGGCAACGGCCGGCTCCGCCTTGAAGATCGTTTCGATCTTCCGGATGGATTCGATCGTACGGTTTGCACTTGCTTCCGGCGGTCCTTGGATGTCGACGATCAGAAAGCCCTGGTCCTCGTCGGGCACGAAGGACGTCGGTAGGTTGACGAAGAGGTAGCCAAGCCCGACGGCAAGCGCGAGATAGACGACCATCATGCGGCCCGCGCGGCGTGCCATTGCGGTAACGGATGCGGCGTATCCGTTGGTCAACTGCTCGAACTTGCGGTTAAACCATCCACCTGGCCCACTCTTGTGATGATGACCGCCCTTGATCGGTTTCAGGAAGGTCGCGCAAAGAGCAGGCGTCAGCGACAATGCCAGGAAGGCCGAGAACAGGATCGAGACAACCATGGTCAGCGAGAACTGCCGGTAGATGATGCCTGTCGACCCCGGGAAGAAGGCCATCGGAATGAAGACCGACGATAGAACAAGCGTGATCCCGAGGATTGCGCCGGTAATCTGCCCCATCGCCTTGCGCGTTGCGGCCTTGGGCGACAACCCCTCCTCTGCCATGATGCGCTCGACGTTTTCGACGACGACGATTGCGTCGTCGACCAGGATGCCGATCGCAAGAACCATCGCGAACATGGTCAGAACGTTGATCGAAAACCCGGTCGCATACATGACGGCGCAGGTGCCGAGCAACGCCACCGGCACAACAAGCGTCGGAATGACGGTGTAGCGAAAGTTCTGCAGGAACACGAACATCACGATAAAGACCAGGACGATCGCCTCGAGCAGGGTGTGGATTACCTTCTCGATCGAAGCGGAGACGAACGGACTGGTATCGTAGGGGACGCTATACTCGACGCCCTTCGGGAAGAAGCGGCTCAGCTGGTCCATCTTGGCCTTGATGGCGGCGGAAACCGCAACGGCATTGCCGGTCGACGATAGCTGAATGCCCAGCGCTGCCGAAGGCTGACCATTGAGGCGGCTGGTGAAATTATAGGACTCCGCGCCCTGCTCGATGCGCGCCACATCCTTCAACCGCACTGTAGAACCGTCGGGATTGGCCCGCAGGATTATCTCGCCGAATTGTTCCGGCGTACCCAGCTGACCCTGCACCAGAACGGTCGCCGTCAAATCCTGGGTGATGGGGTTCGGACTTGCTCCGATCTGCCCCGCCGCCACCTGTGCGTTCTGCGCGGTGATCGCCGCATTGATGTCGTCCGTGTTGATGTTGAGGCCGACCATCTTGTCGGGATCGATCCAGACACGCAGCGCGCGCTGGGCGGCAAAAAGCTGCGCGCGCCCGACACCATCGATGCGTCGGATTTCACCGATGACGCTGCGATTGATGTAATCGCCGAGTTCTACCTCGTCGCGACTGCCGTCGGTCGATGTCATTGAGACGATCATCAAGAAGCCGGAACTTGCTTCTTCCACGGTCACGCCTTGCGTACGCACGGTGGCGGGCAGTCTCGCCTCGACGCGGCGGATCGCGTTTTGGACATCGACCGATGCCTGATCAATATTGGTGCCTGCCCTGAAGGTGGCATTGATGCCGACCGAGCCGGAATTGTCCGAAGTCGATTCAAAGTACATCAGGCCGGCAACGCCGTTCAGCTCATCTTCGATCTGGCGTGTCACGCCCTGGTAGATCTCTTGTGGCGATGCGCCGGGATATGCCGTGGAGATCGTCAGCTGCGGCGGTGCCACCTTGGGGTACTGCGCGATCGGAAGAAACGGGATGGCGATGATCCCGGCGATGGAGATGAACAACGCGAAGACCCAGGCCAAAATCGGCCTGCGAATGAAAAGCTGTGCCATAATCGATTACTCCGGTGCCTTCGCGGGCTCTTGAGACGAACTTGCCGATGGAGCGGCAGGCTTCCAGGCTTCGGGCGCCACCTTCGCACCCGGCTGGACTTTCTGAACACCGTCGACGATCACGGTCTCGCCCTGTTTCAAGCCGCCCTCGACGAGCCACTCAGAGCCGTGTGCTTGCCCAAGTGTGACCTTGCGAAGCTCGGCGACATTGTCGGCGCCAAGCACATAGACCTGCGCCTGACCGGTATCGTCGCGGATGACCGCACGCTGAGGAACAGTAAAGGCATCATGCCTCACTGCCTGCTCGATCCTGACACGCACATACATTCCCGGCAGCAGATCGCCCGCTCCGTTGGGGAATTCCGCCCGCAGCGTCACCTGGCCCGTGTTGGAATCGACATTGGCGTTTGCGAACAGAAGCTTGCCGGGTTCGCCGTAAAGTGAACCGTCGTCGAAGACCAGTTCGACCCTGGCTTCGCCTGGAGCCGCGCTTGCCAGCGTACCGGCAGCCACTGCTCTTTTCAGGTTGAGCAGTTCCTGCGCCGATTGCGTGAAATCGGCATAGACGGGGTTGACCTGCTGGATCAATGCAAGGTTGGACGTTCCGTCAGCAGTCACAAGCGCGCCTTCGGTAACGAGAGCGCCACCGATCACACCCGAAATTGGCGCCCGAACATCCGTGTATTCAAGATTGATCTTCGCCTCATCCAGGCCCGCTTCGGCAGATGCGACATCCGCGCTTGCCTGAGCGAGATTGACGGCTGCGGTGTCGTAATCGATACCCGATGCGATATTACGGTCACGAAGGCTCTTTTGGCGCTCGAGCTGCAGCCTGGCATTGTCCTGGATGGACTTTGCGCGTTGAAGAGCGGCCTCGGCGCTCGCTACGCGAACCTTGAACAGGCGTGGATCGATGCGATAAAGGACGTCGTCCTTTTTCACCGTTGCCCCCTGCTCGAAGACACGCTCCTGCAAAATGCCGGAGACGCGCGCCCTGACTTCCGAAATACGGGTCGCGGCAATGCGGCCGGGAAGCTCGTTGATGACAGGCACATCCCTGCCCTTAAGTTCTATGACGGCAACTGCCGGCGGTGGCATCGCTGATCCTTCCTGGGCCAACGTGACCCCGGAGGCAGCAACCAGAAAAGTGGTGGCGATAAGGCACAGTTTCAGGCGCGCCGTTCTACTACGCTGCATTGGATATTCCTTCTTGAATTTCATCGCCCCACCAGGGTGCGTCATGTCTTCTCTACGTAAGAGAGATAGATGGATCTTATGCCGTCGAGAATCTCGCGCCGTTCGACGTCCGGCCACGTATGAAATGTGAAAAGCTCGGTACAAAAGAACCCTGTCAGCGCGAGATAGGCCATGAGCGCTGCTTTGGGCTTGGCACCCTCCGCCATCTTTCTCAGATCAAGATCACACCACTCCCGCATCGTCTCCTGCAGCTTGTCGCCGCTTGCCATCGAAGCGCTAACCGCCATCGCAACGGCGCGGTCTGTATCGTCAAGTGTGCTTTCGGCTGAAGCGATGCGGCCGAAAAGCTCCGGGTGCGGGGTATCGCCGGCTGCCTGTACGCATTCCTCGACATGCGCCACATCAGCCTTGAACTTGCGATCGACAAGCGCCTCTAGCAATCCGCTTTTAGACTTATGGTCGTAGACCACCCGCGCTTTGCTGACGCCAGCCTCCTGGGCGACGGCATCGATCGAAAGGCCGACAGCCCCCAGTCGCACGACGACGCGCTCGGCAGCATCGAGGATGTCGTCTTCGGTGATTTTCCTGGTACGGCCCATCGCACGCTCCTGTTCGGCGATTTATTTACGAACGATCGTGTTTAAATGCAAGTGGGAAATTGGTCTGCGCAGTCTAGGCGTCTGGATGCAATTGTCGATGGCCAGAACAGTCCTCCTGGTCTTCGACGCCAAGAAGAGTTTGACGAGTAAAGAGCGACGTTGCCGTTCATCGCGCCTGCCTTGATTTTTGAGGATTTCCACGAGGGATCGTCCGAAGTCATGTGTTTCGCAGCAACGCTAATTTGACGTTTTGCTCCGCGTCTCGGATCAGCCAGCGCTGTCGACGACTTGCCGAGAGAGTTTACAAGCGCCGCAGATCGGGACACGCCGCAACGAGGGCATCAAAACATGAGGACGATGAGTAACCGGCCGCTTTTTAGGAGGCGCCGGCGCCCAAAGCTAAAGGCCTTCCTCCGTCGGCTGATCCGCAGCCGAGAAGGCGGTATCTATAAATCAAGTCGTCAAGCGGGCCGGAAGGTTACATGAAACACAAGGCACCATGATCATTTCATTGGGATCACATCAACATGCGATCTTCCTGCGGCAATATTGATGCTACAGGTGGGTTAAACATTGGTGAGAGCGACGCTCGCGCCGCAATGCCACCTTGGCGGATTGGCTTGGCAGTGTCGACGTCAAGCATAAGGTCGTTTTTTTGCGTTGACGACCGCGACACCTCATTGCGGCGCTGCATCTCGCCTATTGGATTGCCACAAGATGGCCGGGCGAAACTTCACGGTACTCAGGCGGCCGAACCTCGAAGGCCACTGGTCGGATCGGGCTTTTCAGTTCCTCGCTAAGGCCCAGCTTTCTTTCATGTCGACGGTCAGGGTCCGGGATCGGGACAGCTGCCAACAGCTTTTTGGTGTACTCGTGCTGGGGATTGCCAAAAACAGCCGCCCGAGGTCCGATCTCTACGATTTCACCCAAGTACATCACTGCTACCCTGTGGCTCACTCTCTCGACTACCGCCATGTCGTGAGAGATAAACAGGTACGATAGGTTCAGGCTCTGCTGCAGGTCGAGCAAGAGGTTTATAACCTGCGCCTTGATGGAGACGTCGAGCGCAGAAACACTTTCATCCGCGACGATTACTTTCGGCCTTAGTGCCAGCGCTCGCGCAATACAAACACGTTGCCGCTGCCCGCCCGAGAATTCGTGTGGAAATCTTGTCGCCATATCCGGCGACAGGCCAACCTTCGAGAGCAGTTCAGCGACCACGGCCTTTGCCTCTTGGCTAGTCCCCATACGATGCTCAAGGAATGGCTCAGCAATTGCATCTCCAACCCGGATCCGAGGATTGAGGCTTGCAAACGGATCCTGAAATATCATTTGCACGGTTTTGCGCATCTCGCGCATCTGATCCTTGTTGAGGCCGAGGATTTCCCTGCCATCCACCCGCACTGATCCACTTTGCGGTTCGATCAACCGCATGATTGCACGACCGGTGGTCGATTTTCCGCACCCAGATTCGCCAACCAAAGACAATGTTTCACCAGCATGCAGGCTGAACGAAACGTTCTCGACGGCATGTACGCGCCCGGTAAGTTTTCCGAGAAGTCCAGTGTGAATGTCGAAACGCTTGGTCAGGTTTTTGACCTCGAGGACCGGCCGCTCGCCCGACGCAACAGTGTCGACAACATCGGCAGGCACATCGGGATGACCCGTCTGCGGATCGACGACAGGAAAGCGCAGAGGCCTGTCTCGTCCATTCATTGCACCAAGCACCGGAACCGCAGCCAATAGCGCGCGCGTATAAGGATGTTTGCCGCGTCGGAAAATATCTGGTGTCGCCCCAGTCTCCACTTCCTCGCCCCGGTACATGACAACCGTTCGATCGGCGATCTCTGCGACGACACCCATGTCGTGGGTAATGAAGAGGACCGATGTCCCCTCCTCCTCCTGCAGGACTTTGATGAGGTCTAGAATTTGGCCTTGAATGGTGACGTCGAGAGCAGTTGTCGGCTCGTCGGCAATCAGAAGCTTGGGCTTCGACGCCAATGCCATCGCGATCATCACCCGCTGCCTCATTCCTCCTGAAAGGCGATGCGGATACTCATCGAAGCGGGATGCTGCCGAAGGGATCCGAACCTTCTCGAGTAGCCTGATTGTCTCAGACCTAGCCTCAGCCTTCGACATAGACGAGTGGCACAACAACGCCTCTGATATCTGGTCTCCAACTGTAAAGAGTGGGTTCAGCGATGTCATCGGCTCTTGGAAGATCATCGCCACATCGTTGCCGCGCACCTGCCTCATGGCAATTTCAGGCAACCTGAGCAGGTCTCGTCCACCAAGAGAGATGCTCCCCTCTATACGGCTGGAATCCGCCTCCAGCAGACGCATTATGGAAAGTGCTGTAACGCTCTTGCCTGAGCCGGATTCCCCGACGACCGCGACAGTCTCGCCTGGCGCAACACCAAAGGACACGTTTCTCACCACGGACTTCCATGCACCGTCAACGAGGAACGATGTCGTCAGGTTTTTCACCGACAGTACCGTACCATCGGTCTGTCTCGCCTGTGCCTGGGAGCCTGTCATGATATTGCCTCTTCAAATGCCGATGAGATTTGGTGATTAGTCCGGCCAGCGCAGCGCGGCGTCGAAACGATGTCTGCTGCGATTTTCGAGCGGGGTCGCGATGATCTCATTGGACGCGCGCGCCTTATCGAGCTCTTCGGCGAGCCGCTGGGCGACGACTTTCTCTTGTCCCGGATGCAGATTGCATGGATCGAGGTAGAAGTACCGATGCTCGACTTCGTGGTCGCGAACGATGATCGGCGGATTGCCGCGCGCCAGCGCGTCCGAAAGATCCCATGCAGTGATATGAGCCTCTTGCGGGGCGACGATGACACGCATTCGCTCAAGCGGATTGTTCGTGGGATCCGGCTCGATCAGCGCCGTGACGCCAGGCCGACCGTCCAGGGCCTGCTTCCATAGCTGAAGATAGCTGGTTTCCCGCTCGCGGACACCTTCATGATCGCGCGTCTCCCAAGCCTCGAGTGCCGCCATGACACCAGCAATGCTTTCCTTCCCGGCCTTCATGCCTCGCCCGATACCCATATTTTGAAGGAAAGCATGACGAACGAGTTCTTTTTGGCCAGCCACAATCCCCGAGGTAGGACCGCCCAGGAATTTGTGACCCGAGTAGATCGCGATGTCGGCACCCTGCTCGAGGAATATCCGCAGATCGTATTCCGATGCCGCATCGACAATCACGGGAACGTCTTTGGCGTGGGCAATTTCGACGAATTCTTTCAGGTTCAACAATCCGTAGTCGACGACGTGGTGTGACACCACGAAAACAGCTGCTGCCGTCCTGTCGGTGATCGCATTCTCCATGTGGTAACGATGTGTCGAGGTCGCTTGACCCACAAAGACCACCTTGCCGCCAGCGATCCGGATGGCCTGGTCGACGGGTGCACCATAGCTTACCACGTGGCCCATCTGAACAAGCACCTCGTTCTTGTCGGTGCTGACATCGGGGAGCTTTTCGATTGCCAAAAGATCGTTGCCAGTAATCGTTGCCGCGACCGCCAGCGAAATCCCGGCGGAGCACGACGCGGTAACGAAGCCAGCCTCACCGCCCGTAAGCCTCGCGATGATGGCACTCGCCTTGCGCTGAAGGTCGTTCACTTCAACGAACTGCGGCAATATGGCGGAAATGGCCGCGATGGCCTCGGGAACAACGATGGACGCCCCGAGGCTGGTCATCGTGCCCGATACATTGATCACCGGGCGAAGGCCGAGCGCGCTGCGAATATCATCTGACATGGGTTTCTCCAATTTCCATGGCCGCGTGAGGACGGAAGCAGTGATTTGCCCTATCGACGGCTATGCCATAATAATGTAATACACACGCATCCAAATATGAGGAGCGTGTAGTTGGGACGTAATTCTTCACCTGCGGCCCACCCGGACGCCGAAACCGACAGCATCCAAGAGAACGCGACGCGCCGATCGAGAGTGAGCGGGATTGATCGCGCGCTTCAAATCATCGACTACCTTTACGAAACTGGCGGGCCGGCTGGCAGCTACGCGATCGCCAAGGCCCTGAAAGCCCCACTTTCCACAATCTACGTGATCGTTGATGATCTCGTTGAGAAGAACATGCTTATGCGCCAGCCGGACGGTTCGCTCTGGCTCGGCGCGCGGCTCTACCATTACGGCCTTGCCTACGCCCGTTCCCTTGATTTCATCAGCGTCGCGACGCACGAAATGCATGATCTTTGCCGAGAAGCCGGTGAGACCGTTCAGCTTTGCGGTCGTGACGGAGACCATATGCTTGTTCTCGCAATGGCGGACGGACCGAGCCATTTTCAGGTAGCGTCGCGCATCGGTACGCGCGTCCCCTTGAATTGGACTGCGTCGGGTCGCCTTCTCGCTGGGCATTTGCCGCAAGAAGAACGAATCGAACTTTTCAGGCGCTGCGCGAAGTCTTCTCCGACCGGACGAGCGGAGATGGACCCGGAGGTCTTGGCGTCGTCGGCCGGGGCTGCATTCCAATCGAGACTGTCGATCCAAGCTGGTGAATCCGACTACGCAGTGGCCTGCATAGCGTCGCCGATCTGTGATCGGGATGGCCAGTGCGTCGCAACGATCTCCATCGTTCTTCCCGAGCAGAAGGCCTTCTCTGACGAAAGCCGCTACACGGCGCACGTTCGCGAGTCCGCTGAGCGAATTGAGAAGGTTATGGGATGGCGCAATCACTAGGCTCTCCTCCTTCACTCGTGCAAGGCGACAATCGCCTCGATTTCAACAGTGATGTTTCCAGGTAGCGAGCCAAAGCCGACAGCCGACCTCGCATGTTGGCCAACTTCTTCACCGAACACGCCGATGAGGAGATCGGAGCAGCCGTTGATGACGCTGGGGTGCTCCTCGAACAGCGGTGCGGCATTGACCATTCCCAGCAGCTTCACCACCTTTCTCACGCGCGACAGATCGCCCAATGCGTGGTGCATGACGGCGAGCAAATTAATGCCCGTCAGGCGCGCGTGCGCATACGCATCGGTAACATCGACTTCAGCCCCGACCTTTCCTAGATGCATAAAGCCATCCGCCTCGCGCGGACCTTGGCCCGAAAGGTAAAGGATATTTCCCTCCAGGACATGAGTGACGAAGTTGGCAATGGGTGGAGGTGCTGGCGGAAGCTCGATACCGAGCGCCAATAGCCTTTCGTAAGGCGAACCTATCGACGTGGCCGTTACAGTAGACGTGTTCACAAGGACTCCTGTCCGTATTGGTCGTTCGACTTAGCGATATGAATAACCGTGGCTGTGGCGCACGAGCTTGCGCGCGCGCGGGATGTAGCGGCTTGCCGCAATTGCCTCTCGTCCAATTACCGCGTATCGCGGTTCGAACACCTTCGTGAGCACTGAGACATCGCCATTGGAATCGGTGGCCTCGATGTCGGCATCGATCAGATCGAAGATCGTGAAATCCGCGCGCTCACCGACGCTGAGGCGACCGTCCATGGGCAGTTTGATAACCGACGCAGGCGCGTGCGTGACCGCTTCGACGACCTTATCAAACGGCATGCCGACACTGAGCAGCTTCGACATCGTTGTCGCCAGGTCCCAGACTGGGAAGTTCATCGAATGTCCGTGTAGGTCCGTGGAGATCGAGAACGGCAGCAAGCCTCGCGCTATCGCGGCTTCAGCCACCTTGAACGAGAAGGACGCGCCGCCGTGACCAATGTCGAGACGAATACCCTCTCCGGCGCATTTCTCGGCAAGATTGAAGAGGTCTTCATCTTCCATGATGCTGGAACCGGCCTTGCCGTTGAAGCAATGTGTGACAACGTCCCCCGGCCCCAGGATCTCCAGGACCTCGTCGTAAAGGGCGGGCGGTTCCCCAACATGGACCATCATTGGTATCTTGAGTATCTTGGCAATCTTCTTGCCGAGCTTGACAGGTGTGACACCCCATGACCCCGTGATGACGTGGCTCGCTCGGACCTTGAGACCAACGATATGCTCGCGGTTTTCCTCATAGCATTCGAGAATACGATCGAGGTTGATGTCACGAATGTCGCGCAGTTCGGTGACGCGGTTGCAGGCCACAAGACCGATCGAGCCAAGGTTCAAGAACGCTTTGATGCGCTCCTTCGAGGGTTCGATGATGTATTCGCGGAACCCATGAAAGTTGGCTTCACCTGCCGAGCCCGCATCAACGAGGGTCGTGACGCCGCGTTCAGCGCCGCATTCAGATGGGCGGATCGAAATATCGGTACCGCCATGCCAGATGTGAACATGAAGGTCGACCCAACCAGGAGAAATCCACGCGCCCTTGCCGTCTACCCGTGTCACATCCTGGGAGACGCTAAGATCAGGTCCGATAGCGGCAATCCGTCCATCTCCGTCCACCAGAATATCGGTCTTCTGTCCTGGCGCGCTTGCGCCGAAGGCCATCGGCTTTACGTTGGTGATGAGCAGCGCGCTCTGCTTTTTGCCATCGTTCATTTACAAGTCCTTTCGAAGTTTTGGATCGAGCATGTCACGCATTCCATCGCCGACCATTTGCAGCGACAGGACGGACAGTATGATGGCGATGCCTGGGAACAGGGTCATCCAGTCAGCTTGACCGATATACTGGCGTCCCGCGGCAATCATTGTGCCCCAAGTCGGAATTTCCGGACTGACGCCGAGGCCAAGAAACGACAGCCCCGCCTCAGCGAGCATGGCGCTGGCAAAGAGGAACGTCGCTTGAACGAGTATCGGCGAGAGCAGATTTCGTAAGACATGCCGGGTCATGATATGGAACGTTGATATTCCAAGTGCCTGAGCAGCTTCGACATATGGAAGCTCACGGATGACCAGCGTCGAGGCGCGGACGATCCGCGCCAGGCGTGGCGCGTAGACCACAGAAAGCGCCACGATGACCGTTGCAAGCGAAGGCCCGAGTGCCGCGACCAACGCAATCGCAAGAAGGATATCGGGAAATGCCATCATTGCATCGATCAAACGGGCAATCGGCGTGTCGAGCTTCTTGAAGAAGCCTGCAAGTAGCCCGAGCGTAACGCCGATGAGAGCTGAAAGGGCGACAACCGCTGCACCGACAAGCAATGACAGCCGTCCAGCGAAAATCGTGCGCGAGAGCACATCCCGACCGAATTCATCCGTACCAAGCAGATATGTTCCACTCGGCGGTTTAAGGCGATTGACGATGGATAGTTTCGATGGAGAGTAAGGCGCTATCCAAGGGGCGAACACTGCAAGCAGTACGAAGATTGCCAGGATCAGGATACCGGCGGCAACGGTTTTGCGCTTGAACAGGCGGCGCACGAAATTACGCTTGTGACTGTTGGACGACTGTATCGTGATCTCGGTCATCAGTAGCGCACCCTCGGATCAACGAGCAGGTAGAGCATGTCGATCCCGAAATTGATCAAAACATAAAGCGCGGCTATCACCAGCAGCGCACCCTGGATGACGGGATAGTCGCGTCGCAACACCGCTGTCACCACAAGGTTTCCGACGCCAGGAAGGCCAAAGACGGTCTCCGTTACGACGGCACCTGAGACCAACACGGCAGCGGTCAAACCGAGAACCGTCAGGATGGGTATTAGCGCGTTCTTCAATGCATGCTTGAGGATGACGCGGCGCTCCACCAATCCTTTGGCGCGCGCCGTGCGAATATAGTCATCACCAAGCACATCGAGCATCGACGCTCGGGTAAACCGTAAGATCAGGGCCGAGGAAACGATACCCAAGGCGATCGCTGGCAAAGTAAGATGATACATCCGCTCCAAAAAGGTGGAGCCGGGGCCACCATAGCCCGAGACCGGGAAGATGTTGAAGCGTACGGCGAAGGTCTGCATCAATATCAGTCCGAGCCAGAAGCTCGGTATGCTGGCCGCGAGCATCGCGAGCGTCGTTGCAGCTTGGTCGATTAAAGACCCCCGTCTATATGCGGCGTAGATGCCGATCGGGAGCGCTATGACGCTGGCGATCAATAGCGAAAAGATCGTCAGAAAGAATGTCGGTTCAGCGCGGTCCATGAGGGCCGATGTGACCGGCATGTTAAGAAAAATCGACTGGCCGAGATCACCTTTGAGAAGCTGCCCGACATAGTAGGTATATTGGACAATCAACGACTGATCGAGCCCCAGTCGGCTGCGCAGGTCCGCAATATCCTGAGCGGTTGCGTCAGGGCCCAGCATCACAGCAGCCGGATCACCGGGCGTCACCCGAACGATGATGAAGACGATCGTAACGACGAGAAACATCACAACGATCATTCCGGCTAGTCGCTGGAGAATATATCGGATCATGGAGTTGGCCTCAGACGTGATGCCGCGAGCAAGAAGGGAGGTCCGCCCTATTGGCGGACACCCCCGCACTGATGATCACTTCTTGATCGAAGCGTTCCAGAAATAGGGCCAAGGAGCCGGATCGACGCCTTCGAGCTTCGTTGACTTTGCTGAAACTGCATTGAAGTCGCCGATCTTCATGTAGGGCAGCTCATCGTACATCGCCTTCTGCACCTCAGCCCACAGTGCGACACGCTTTTGCGGATCGACTTCGGAAGTAAACGCGTCAACAGTTGCCTTGCGGGCCGGCGTATCCCACCATCCTGGCGAACTCGGTGAAAGGGAACCGATCAGTGCAGGCTCAGGTAGGAACGGGCTATGGGTGATGTAGATGTCCCAAAGCTTCGCGTCGGTTCGACGCTGGGTCAGCGTAGCCCAGTCGACCACCTGCAAATCAACGGTGAACCCAGCGAGCTTGAGATACTCCGCGGCAACCTGCGCCATCTTATAGTGGAATTCATACTGGCGGCTTGTCAAAATACGGATCGGCTCACCGTTGTAGCCGGCGTCCTTCGCCGCTGCTGCAGCCCCCTCCGGATCAGCAATATTATAGTTTCCTTCAACCCCTGCATCGGTGCTCCATGCAAAGGGTTTCGGATAGATATCCCCGTCCAGGGCATAAAAATCCGTGCTGCCGAAAGCGGCAGCGAGCATGTCTTCCATGTTCAAAGCCTGACGGATTGCCTTACGCACTGCGACGTCCTTGGCCACGCCTTCCTTTGTATTGAAGACAAAGACCGGGTAGCCAAAGGGCTTGAGAATGACAGGCTGCGAAGCGCTCGAGGCTTTCAGCTTGTCGAAGGATTCGACCGGAATTGAATCTGCGTAATCATACTGTCCTGAAACAGCCGCCTCGACGCGAGTGTTGGCATCAGGAACCGGCACAAAACGGATTTCATCGAGATACTGGTGGCGTGCGCCCCCATAGCCGGTGCTCTCTTCGTTGCGTGACTTGTAGCCGTCAAAACGCACGAGCTGAATATATTGATCAGCCTTGCGTTCCTTGAGCATGTAAGGCCCGGTGCCGATGAAGTCCTTCATCGGCTCGTCCTGCTTCTCGGCGGGTATGATGATGGCCGCCGAGTTGTTGAACGCGAGAAGCGATGTCAGCGGCGCATAGGGCTGCTTGAGAACGATTTTCACAGTTGCCGGATCAGAAGCGGTAATAGTTTCGATGAAACCTGCGACCTGCTTGCCCCTAGAGGCGATTTTCTCCCATCGCGAAAGCGATGCAACGACGTCGTCAGACGTCATGTCGGTATTGTCGTGGAACTTGATCCCTGTGCGCAGCTTGATCGTGTACGTCTTACCGTCTTGGCTGACTTCGGGCAGGCTTTCTGCGAGCAGCGGAGTAACATTCCACTGCTTGTCGAACGTGTAGAGCGTTTCGAAAATGTGCTGTGTGACGATACCAACGAGGTCGGCCGTTGACGTCATAGGATCCAGCGTTGGCGGTTCGCCAATAGTGGCTACGTTGATGACGCCACCCTTCTCCTGAGCTGCAACAATGGATGGCAGGGCTATCAGCGCGGTTGCCAATACCAAGGCGTGCCTTAGCTTCATCTCAATTCTCCCGGTTCATTGTTCCATTATTATGCTATATGCGTTTTTATTATATAATACCGTCAGCTGGCCACGTGTCAATCGCGCGCCAGTTTTTGGCAGTCGGTAAAGAGATTGCTTGGGCGTCCGGGTAGTGACGGACTTCGAAATTTACTCAGCCACCCTCAGGTCGCGCCACCGGGGTCCCTCAGGTGAAGCAACTTGCCCAAATCGGATCGTTTGGATGGTTGGGCAGATCAGTCGACAAGTTAGGGGGCGGGGTCTCGCCGGCAAAACGCGCGAGTAGATCGCAAGGACGCCCGCCCGTGTCGAACGCACGCTGAAACGCCCTTTCCTGATGATGGACCAGAATTTCAGGCATCAAATGGATCCCGGACTGCAGCGAACTTACCATTCGCGACCGGCGGCGGGGTGTAAGCGTCACGCGAAGTGAAGTGCGCAGTCACAGAAAACTATGAGCCGCTTTATCGGGTACACTAGCTGAGATAGCCGATTATGCTCAGCACGTCGCAACATGCTCTGTTAACCATTTCAAGGCGATGATCGCCCCTATTCTCTGGACCGCGAGGCCCAATTGAACCAGATTTCAGGAGGTCCACCTTGCCACTTGGTATTCGCCTTTTTGCGCTTGTCGGAATCTCTATCACCAGCGTTTTCGGCGCATCACCCACCGAGGCGGCGGGCATGCAAGTTCCCACTTGGCTGACTAGCCACGTCGGCGAAGGTGACGGTCAAATTGCCCAGATTGTGCTGGAACGTGCACGAGCGCTCTATCTGGCCAAGGTCAGCGAAGGCAAAGTGAAGAACACTTGTTACTTCGCGATGGATGCCACCCGGCCGAACGATTTAACTGGAGAGAAATCAGGCGGTCGCTTCTACACAATCTGCGAGGCAGAACAGATTTTTCGTGTCGTATCGTCGGGTCATGGGAGCGGGCGTAAACTGACTGGTGTCGTGGATTTTTCCAATGGACGGCAATGCGCTAAGAATTTCGGCAACGCGCAGGATTCCAATCTAACTGCGGGAGGGGCTTACCTCACAAGTGAGATCAAGACTTCTTTCAAAGGTTACTACAAGAATGCGTCGGGCCAACAATCTCCGCTGACCCGCTCCTTTGTTCAATTCGACGGAGCGGGCGATACCGCCAATGCCAGGCAGCGAGCGATCGGCGGACATCCGGCGTCTCTCATCTCGGGCGTTTGCATGCTGAAGAAGCCAGGAAGCCCGTATGCGAACTCGGATGGATATGTGCCGTTCGGCAAACTTGTGAACTATGAAGGTGGGCGGAGCAATGGCTGCACGACCTGGTCGCCTTTGGACGCGCCTCAGATTCTATCGACGGTTAAAGACAACCCGACGACGATCTACATTTACCCAGAAGCTCGAGACATTGCAGCGGTGTCAAAGACTTTGGCAGCGGGCAAATCGCTCAACGGGTCTGGAACTTACTGGAACGCCAGCTGCCTGATAGCAATCGGCACTCCGCGGTTCTGGAGCAAGGAAGAGCTCGAACCGCGCATCAGCCAGTACAAACTGAATAACCCTGCTCCACCGGGGAAAGCGACGCCTATTTGTGCCGCTAACATCAACTGAACGGCGCCTTTGTGAAAACGCACCATATGGTCAGTCGTGGCGGAACCTAGAAATGACTACGCCCTACACACTTCACCTGCGAACATCCCTTCGAGGACGTACGACCGACCAACGGAAACACTTCAGCAACCGATTATTCACGATACGACTAACAGACGCTTTCAACACTCCTGCCTATCGCTGTATCGGCAGCGCCAGGCGAGTTTAGTCGTTGCCTGTCAACCGTCCGGCTTAGACAGCCTAAGGGTAACGCACGAGGTTACTGAGGACGTCGCCACCGATCCCCGATGGGGCAAGAGGCCTTGGACAGTATCCGAGCTGCCTGACATCGAGGTCCTGAGCAGATCGCGGCCACTGTTCCTCAGTGATAGACCAGCATAGTTGCAAGTCCTTGCCGGGTTCGAGGTCAGCTCTCTGCAGACGGTAAATGTGCCACCCTTACCAAGTCAGCTTTAAGCCGCGCCGTCTCCAGTCCCAATTCGATAAACGTAAGCGCATGCTTTGCCAGGGCGACGTTATCATCCCAGAGATTTCTCCAGATCGCGGTCTTCAGCGACAGGTCTTTGTCGACGATGGTCGTCGAAAACGATTCGAACGTGACATAGTCGTTCCATCCGATCGCAACGAGAGCGTCAAAGACCGAGGCAAAATCGATGTTACCGGTTCCCAGATAGCCGCGATGACTTTCCCCGATATGAACGTAACCGATCTTATCCGCGGCGTTTCGGATTGCTAGGCCGACATCCGCCTCCTCGATACTCATATGAAAGGTATCCAGGTGCAGGAAGACGTTCGATGCGCCGGTGTCGCGGATGTATGCCAGTCCCTGCGCCGCAGTATTGAGCATGTTGCTCTCGAACCGGTTGACGATTTCAAGGTTCAAGGTCACGCCCGCAGCCTTTGCTCGATCAGCGACTTTCGATAGCGTACCGACGCTCCGATCCCACCCCTTTCGAGACAACGAGTGTTCTTGCTTACCGTGGGCCGAGCTCAAGATGCCTGCTAATTTGGTGCCGCCAAGATCGCGAACGAGCGCCACGGCGCGATCGAGGATGGCCTCACCGTTGGCAACAATCGACGGATCGTCGCTGGAGATATCGCCATTTGCAGGCAGCCCCATGCTTACCGCGACATCGAGGCCAAGCTCTCGAATGCGGGACGCAAGCCACTTAACATCGACCTGCTCCGGGTCAAGGTAGGAAAATTCCACGAGTTTGAAACCGAGTTCGTGAGACCGCGCAAGGGTCCTCTCGATCTCATCTTTCGAAGATCCCGCACTCCAGACAAACGAGTGGACACCGATTTTGGACATGACATCAATTTCCTCATTTCACTGTAGAATGAGCCCCGCCAAAACCCGGAGGTTCCGACGGGGCACCGGGAGGAGACCTTAACGAGCTGCAGTCCAGCCCTTGTAGTCCTTGATGTTGTCTGCCGTGATGAGCTGAGGATCGAGGAGGACGGTAGCCTCTGCTGGCTTCTTCCCGTTGAACAAGTCGACCGCCATCTTCAGCGAGTCACCCGCCATTGTGTAAGGGTCCTGGGAAGCTGATGCCTTGATCATCGAGTTTCCGCTGGCAAGCGACTTTTCGATATCCGGCGCGCCGTCAACAGCGGTGAAGAAGAACTCGTTCCGGTTCAGCTGCTTGGCAGCAAGTTCCGCACCGATCGCTGTCGGATCGTTGATCGCGAAGACAGCGTCGATCTTGTCAAACCGGGTCAGAAGGCCCTGCATGACGGCCAGGCCACCGTCGCGCGAACCCTGCGCGTTCTGGTCGTCTGAAAGGATCTTGATGTCTGGGCTCTGCGTCAGGACGTTCTTGCAACCCTGGACGCGGTCGATGATCGAAGACGATGCTGGGCCGTTGATGATGACGACGTCGCCTTTGCCCTTGAGCTGATCGACGATGTACTTGCAGGCTTCCTCGCCTGCCTTGATGTTGTTCGTCATTACGGTGACGTCAGCGCCGGGCGCGGAGACGTCGAATGCTGCAACGATCACACCTGCTGCCTGCGCCTTCTTTACAGCTGGCGCAATCGCCTTGGCGTCAACGGCGTTCAGCATGATGATGTCGACGCCAGCCGCGACGAAGCTATCCATCTGCGAGACCTGCTTATTGAGGTCGTAGTCCGCTGAGACGGAGGTTACCTGGACATTCGGGTTGATTTCCTTGGCGCGGTCTTCGATGCCCTTGATCGTGGCGACGAAGAACGGGTTGCCGAGAAGACCGACCGAGATGCCGATCTTCTGAAGTTCCTTGGCAGAGGCGGGCATTGCAACGGCAGCCGCGAGCGCGGTACCGACGAGCAGTTTAGAAAACAGACGCATACTTTCCTCCATTTTGGCGCTCCCCGCGCCATTGCTCCGGTAATCCCGGTTTCTTGAGCCGCACCTCATGTGCGGCTAAGCCCTTTCAGCCGATAGCGGTCGAGCGCCACAGCAACGATGATGACAAGTCCCTTGATGATGTACTGCCAGATGTCGGAGACCCCGACGAGGATGAGACCGTTCGACAGCACTGCGATAATCAGAGCCCCGATCAGCGTGCCCCATATCGAGCCGACACCACCGACGAAGCTGGTACCCCCAAGGATAACCGCTGCGATCGCGTCCAGTTCGTAAGCCTGACCGAGCTGCAGACCGTTTGCCGCATAAAGGCGGGCCGCGGACATCACTCCACCGACGCCCGAGAGAAGCCCAGACATCGAGTAGACGAAGAGTAGGACGAGTGGCACCTTGATGCCCGTCAACCGTGCGGCTTCGACGTTGCCGCCCACTGCGTAGATCCAAGTGCCGAGTACGGTTCGCTTCAGAATGAACCAGGAGATTACAATGGTGGCGAGCGCGATGATCGCGAGCCACGGAATTCCGAAAAGAGAGCCGTTGCCGATGAAATCGAACGGGAGGTCGGCGTTGAAGACCGTCGTGTCGTTACCGAGTAACCGGGCTACGCCACGCATCGCCGTCAGCGAGCCGAGCGTCACGATGAACGGTGGCAGCTTTAGAAACGAGATGATGACACCGTTGACTACGCCGCATGCAAGGCCCACGCCAATCGCCGCGGGGATACCTAGCATCCCGATCTCGGGATAAAGCGAAACGATGACACCGACCATTGCGGATGCTGCCAGGATCGAGCCGACCGACAAGTCGATACCGCCGGTCAGGATCACGAAGGTCATGCCCGCGGCAAGTACCGTGTTGGTCGAGGCCTGCTGAGTGACAATCGAAAGATTGTTCACGCTGAGAAAGCGGCCGCTCAAAAGATGGAAACCGATTGCCAGAATGACAAGAACGGGCAGCATCCCAAGTGCGGTCAATGTCGACCTAAATTTTGCCTTGCTGGCGTTTGTGTGATCGGTCGATGTAGAGGTCATGATGTAATCCCGTCGTCTATGGTTTCAGGCCTCAGGCTACTTTGGATGCCGATCCCGTGGAGAAGGCCATAACGGCCTCTTGGCTTATCGGGTGATCGGGCGTTGCATGAATCTCGCCAGCGATGCGGCCTTCGCGCATGACAAGCACACGGTCGGCAATGCCGATGATCTCGGGCAGGTCGCTCGAAATCACCACGATGGCAATCCCGCTTTGCGCGAGTTCGTCGATAATCCGGTAGATTTCCGATTTGGCACCGACGTCGACGCCACGCGTCGGCTCATCAAAGATGATGACCCTGGGTTTGGTCTCGAGAAGACGCGCGATAAGAGCTTTCTGCTGGTTGCCACCCGATAACGCTCCGACGTTTATGCTTGCGCTCAGCGTACGAATGGAGAGTGACTTGATAGCCCGGGTGGCACGCTCCTTTGCAGCAGCGAAGTTCAGTATGCCTCCGCGACCTGCATCCTTGCCGATAACGCCGATGTTGATGTTCTCGTTAATCGTTAAATCGAGGAAGAGCCCAAGCCCCTTTCGATCCTCGGTCAGGTAAGCAATCCCGGCATCCATGGCGTCACGTGGTCCACCGATGGTTAGCTCTCGCCCGTCGAGGGTCACTGTTCCAGATGTCTTGCTGTCTGCTCCAAAAATAAGCCGCGCGAGCTCGGTTCGACCTGAGCCGACAAGGCCAGCGATACCCAAGACCTCGCCAGCCTTTGCATCGAAGGAGCAGCCATGCACGCGGCGACCATCGCCCATGTCCTTGACGGCCAAGACAGTCTTGGCCGCCTGTAGAGGTGCACGGTGTTCCTTTTTGTAGAAGGACGACAGATCGCGACCCACCATCATTGCCACGAGCTTTTCGGCGGACAAATCATTGCGATCAAGCGTGCCGACATACGCGCTATCGCGCAGCACGCTCACCCGGTCAGCTAGCGCGTAGATCTCTTCCATGCGATGGCTGATATAGATAATAGCAATCCCCCGCGCCTTCAGGCCGGCGATCACCTCAAACAGCCGTTCAGTCTCCCTCGACGTCAGTGAAGTTGTCGGTTCATCCATCACGATGATCTTCGCGTTGGTCGTCAAAGCACGTGCGATCTCGACCATTTGGCGCTCACCCAAAGAGAGAGCGGCGACAAGTTGCGACGGCGCGAACGAAATGCCGAGCTGCTTGAGGATTGGCTCAACACGACTGCGGGCCTCAGCTTTGTCCACGACACCATAGCGAGAAGGTTCTGTTCCGAGAAACATGTTCTGGGCAACGGTGAGGTTAGGGGCGAGCGACAGTTCCTGATAGATCACTGAGATACCGTTTGCCTTGGCCTTAAGCGGATCTCCTGCCACGATCGGCTTGCCATCCACGAGAACAGCGCCACCTGGATCAGCCGTATATGCCCCGGACAGGACCTTCATTAGCGTTGACTTTCCAGCGCCATTTTCCCCCATCAGAGCATGAACTTCTCCCGGGTAGACCGTGAGCGACACCTTGGTCAGAGCCTTGGTGCTCCCGAAAGTCTTGCTGATGTTGCGCATCTCAAGTACAGGAGCGCGCTCCGTGTTCCCTCCAGTTGTCATGCGTGAAACTCCTTGCGTGGCCGCACCACCTCAGCCTTTTCGATCTCGATCAATGATCTCCAAGCTTTGCGATAGGCCTCAAGCCCGAAGAGCGGCATTGGTTCTGCCCGTGTCGTTTCGTTTCTGAATGGAGATTGCCCGACGGTTTCGAAGACGAGCGCAGCCGCCCCGAATGCGCTTCCCTCAGCGGTCGCGCTTGAGTAAATGTCCTGCGAGGGACGGAGCTCAGCGAGAAGCGCGGCAAACAAACCTGTTTTCACCAGGCCGCCGTCAATGACGATCGAATTTTCCGACCTTATCAGATCGAGGCACAAGTCTGTCATCAAGGTGACGTAGAGAAGTGCGGCAGCTGCCCGTTCCTCACCCTCGACAAGCGGCCCTACGAAGCGGCCGTTGAACCCCTGCATCGGACCACCTGGGGCAAAAGACGGCAGACCGAAGACGCCCTTTGCAATCACTTGCGACAGTGCATCAACACTAACGGGCTTATTCCAACCGCCGCTCGCAAGCTCGTACTCTCTTCCGCCCATGAAACGGATTGTCGGGGCAGCTTGTCCATCGACGGTAACATTGGCCAGCATGTCACGATGCTCATCGAGGGCATCCAACGGGCAAGCCGCATTGAAGATGACGACCCATGTCCCGGTTGACACGAGCGTGAAGTCGTCGAACCCGACCGAGCGATAATAGTAAAGTGCCGAATTGCTGTCGTGGACGCCATTATGGACTTGGACTTCGGCGCGGTTATCACCTTGGAGCGGGCTTCGCCAATTTCCGATAGCAGCACCCGCGCGTACAAACGCCGGCATCTTCTCTCGCCAGCCCTGACGGTCTACCAAGCTACTAAAGTCTTCGTTCAGAGGTGCCCAGAGATGAGAGTGGCAACCGATGTAGGAGACTTCCGACACCTTGCTGCCGGAAAATTTCCAGGACCAGTATTGCGGATATGCCAGGATCGCTTCGGCTCTCCCCAGGCTTTCCGGCTTGGCCGCCTCCAACCAGAGAATGTGCCGGCCGTAGTTGAACCCGAGGGGGAGTTTGGGCGAATAGGTCTCACTGAAAGCTGGAGCCAACATGTCGATGCGCTGCGTAAGCATCTCCGGCGGCTCTTGCTCATAGTCGAGGATCGGATGCGTCAGATGGTCATCGTGGACGAGCGCAAAGGTACACCCATGTCCGGAAAACATGACGTGCCCGACCGCGTGATCGTCAACAGCGCGCAGCAATGCGTTCGTCATCCATTCAAAGAGCGCTTCATCATCGAGCACACGAATCCCGTCGCGCTCGCTCCAGCCCGGCTTTGTCCTGGATTGTGCAAGTATCGTTCCATCCGCGCCGAACACGAACAGCTTCGAGTTCGTCTTACCCAGATCGAAGACAGCAACAGCGGTTCCAGAGGTCATCCCTGCCCCCCGACCGCTGCGATCATGATCGTGATCCCCGCGTCTTCGAGCATTTTCGCGCCGGCATCCGACAAGCCGTCATCGGTGACGATCGTCCCAATACGTGAAAGCGGCAGGACAAGGTTGCGAGGCTGAATGGAAAGCTTCCGGCTATCCGCCAGCAAGACGATCTCGTCCGCGCAACTGCTCAGTTCACCGATCGCCTTGGTCAAAAGCGGATGCGACTCTAAAAGCCCTTCGCCGCTAATACCCTGCGTGCCGAGGAAGAAGCGGGAGGCGAAGAAGTCCGGCGCGCCGGCCGACGCATCGTGGATGATACCAGGCTCTCTATATAGAACGCCGCCAGCCAGGATCAGGCTGCAAGTGCCGTGCTCACCTAGATAGGCAGCAAGCGGCATGGAATTAGTATAGAGGCGGACATTGCGCCGGGCCAACTGCAGTCCCAACTGGTAGCATGTTGAACCCGCGTGAACGATGATCGAGTCTCCGTCCCGCACCAGGCTCGCAGCTTTCTCGGCAAGAGCGCGCTTGGCATCAACCGCGATGTCGCGGTTCTCATCGTATGGCCGCGCTGACAGGCGACCAGAAGCAGCCGACTCGTTCGCGGAGATACCACCGTATACTTTTCTGGCGACGCCTATTTCATCGAGTTTGTCGATATCACGTCGGATCGTTGCTGGAGAAACACCGAGCCGCTCCTGAAGGTCGCGCACAGATGCGAACGGCCTCTCTTGAAGCATCTCCGTGATCAGGCGATGGCGATCGGAATCGTTCAACTATATGCCTCCACTGACGTTTCTCCCTAACGTCTATGACGAACTATAATCACACACAATCAGCAATCGCAACATACAAAGATGTAAAATCTTCACCGTTGACGATATTCGATCACATTTATATGGTTGAGCCAGAGTTCGCTCATCACTGGGCGACAATCGTCAGGAGGAAGCATTCATGGATCGACCAGACCCAAGGGAAACGAACGTGTTCAAGGAGTTCCTCCGGCTTTCCAGCGAGATCGGAAGCGACATCCTGAAGACCCAAGGCGCTGGTGGAAACACGTCGATCAAAGATGATGGTGTCATGTGGGTGAAGGCTTCTGGCACTTGGCTCGCCAAAGCCGAGGCCGAGGACATTATGGTTCCAGTGGTTGTGGACCCACTCGTCTCTGCATTACGCGACGGAGACCCCCGCGCGGAAAAATCAACAGATTTCATAGTAAGCGAACTGAACTCAAGCGGGCTCAGGCCTTCCATCGAGACAAGCTTCCACGCAGCGATCAAAAACCCCGTCGTTGCGCACTATCACTGTGTCAATGCCATCGCACTCGCAGTTCTTGAGAACCGCGACATTGAGTTAGCGCATCGGATGCGGACCGTTGCGGACCTCACATGGGTGACCATCCCCTACCGACGCCCCGGAACCCCGTTGGCGAAGGAAATCGAAAAGGCGGCTGCGTCTCGACCGGATGTCTTGATTCTGTTCAATCACGGGATCATCGTATGTGGTGACACCCTCGAGGAAGTTGCGGACAGGATTGAACGCGTTACGAAAGCACTGGCTGGGGTCACACGCGAGACGATCAGCCCCGATCTCGCGACACTCGACGCCATTGCCGAAGGGTCCGGATTCCATCCTGCGCGAGACCACGAAAGTCATGCGGTCGCATTGTCCGAGGTCAACCGGGCAATCGCCTTGGGGGGATCCCTGTATCCCGACCATGTGATCTTCCTCGGAACCGAGATCGGCGTGCTGCAGGACGGCCAAAGCGCGGCAGATTTCCAAGCTGCCTTGCACAACGAGGGCCGAGACGTGCCGAAGATGTTGATTGTCCCAGACAAAGGCGTTCTATTGTCGAGCTCATTGACCGCTGGCGGTGAAGTGATGGCACGCTGCTTGGCCGAGGTGGTTGGCCGCATCCCCAGTGAAAGCAATGTGGTCTACCTGTCCGAAAGCGATGAATACGAGCTGACGAACTGGGAAGCCGAGCAATATCGACAGGCGCTAGATCGTGGATCGGCGAGGCAGAGAGCGTGACAGCGAATTCCGGACCCGCCGCCGCCATCGGAATCGATATCGGAACATCTGGCGCTCGTGCCGCTGCGGTAGACGCCGATGGTAACTCTGTGGCGTTCGCCGCAGCGCCATTCAGATCCGATGAAGAACTGCGGCAACCGGCTGCCTGGTGGCTTAGGGTGAAAGAGGCGATCGAGCACCTCGCTGCGGGAACAAATCTCAGTGCCGTCAAGGGTATCGCCGTTGACGGGACATCCGGCTCTGTTCTTTCGTTGGACGCTTCGAACGAGGCTACAGGATCGGTGCTCATGTACAATGAGCCGTGCCCTGACGCCGAGATCGTCAACCGCATCTCAAAACACGCTCCTCCGGGCGCAACGGCGATCGGGGCAAATTCCGGCTTGGCCCGCGCCATTTACCTATCGCGCAAGCGAGACGTTGACGCCGTGGTACACCAGGCGGATTGGATCCTCATGAAGCTGGGATGCCCCGGGCGGATCAGCGATGAAAACAACGCGCTCAAGTCAGGCTTCGACCTCGACTCGCAGGACTGGCCAGCCTGGATCGAAACGGCCGGCATGGACACCACGAGACTGCCTCAAGTTTACCGGGCGGGCACGAGAGTTGCCCGAGTATCAGGATATCTCCGTCAACTGGGTGTTCCGGAAACTGCTTGGTATCACGCAGGTACTACTGACGGATGCGCATCGTTCCTCGCCACCGGAGCATCCGTCGTTGGTGACGCTGTCACGGCGCTTGGTTCGACGATCGTGCTGAAGTTGGCATCCGATCGACCGATCAATGCGCCGGCGTACGGAGTCTACTCACACCGGGTGGGCGACTTCTGGCTGGTCGGCGGCGCATCAAACAGCGGCGGGAACGTTTTGCGTGCGTTGATCGGCGATGAGCGCCTGGCAGACCTGACAGGCACAATCAATCCCGACCAGCCACTGGGTTTAGGTCTCTACCCGCTTCTCAGGGCAGGCGAGCGTTTTCCGATAAACGATCCCCACTATTTGCCAAGGCTCGAGCCCCGGCCCACCGATGATGCCACTTTCCTTCAGGCGCTGCTCGAGGGAATGACGGATATCGAGCGCCAGGGTTACGATCGCTTGCGTGAACTGGGTTCCCCGACGTTGACCAGCCTACGCACGGTGGGAGGCGGCGCACGAAATCCGGTTTGGAGTGCCATGAGAGCCCGCGCAATGGGGATCGAGCCATTGCCCGCGATATCCGTGGAGGCGGCTGTCGGAGCCGCCGCACTTGTTCTAGCTAATAGAGGTGAGCATGTTTAGCCCGTCTCGAACCGACCTCGCAGCGTTGGCGCAGGCTTATGATGTGTTCTTCGTTGATCAATTCGGCGTACTTCGCGACGACGTCGGACCCTACGAAGGCGCCATCTCCGCATTGTCGACGCTGGCATCACATGGAAAGCGGATCATAATCCTTTCTAATTCAGGTCGAAGCGGCGACTACAATTCCGAGCGCCTGATCAGGCTTGGCTTTGCGGCGAACAGCTTCGAGCACTTCGTCACGTCTGGCGATGTCGCGTTTGAGCTTCTCTCGCGCGATAACTCGCCTTTGACGAAATCCGCACGCTGCTTCACTGTTTCGAGCGGCGGAGATAGCAATCTGGCTGACCGTCTAGGCCTGGTGTCTTCAGGTACCGCTCGCGATGCCGACGTTGTTATCATTTCGGGCAGTGAAGCAGAGCGTATCTCGATGGATGAATACCGAAAGATTCTTCGTCCCGCTGCTGAACGACAGATACCCTGCTACTGCACAAATCCCGACATCCACAAACTGAATGAAGGACGGATCGCACCGGGAGCCGGAAGCATCGCAAAGCTCTACGAGGAACTTGGTGGCGACGTGCGTTGGCTTGGCAAACCATACCCCGAGATTTACGACCATGCCTTGCGTGTCGCAGGCGTAACCGACCGCAGCGGTGTCTTATGTATTGGCGATAGCTTGGAACACGACATTCTCGGCGCACAGATGGCACGTATTCCTTCAGCACTAGTCCGAACGGGCATTTTGGCTGAGATGACCGAAAACGATCTAGGCGCGCTATCGGGAGCCCTGTCCGCCCATCCAGACTTCGTTATAAACCAATTTACGCTCTAACGATCTCTCGTGTTTGGTGGTCCGCCTCTCTACGAGGCAACGTAGCCCGCAGCTCCCTTAGGTTCCTCTCGACACAATTGAATGTCGGCCCCGATAGCGGGTTCACCAAAGCGAACGTTAGCGAAATGGCAAACGATCCAAGAAATCGAAAACCTCGCGGCTAGGACGTTTTTCGCCTTGCCAGCACAATCAACGTCCGTGCCCACACAGATGGCCTAGAAGCTAGTGATGACTGCAATACCTGGGGTTTCGGCCTTGTCCATTGTCATCAACTCAGGAATGGCCTCCTGAAGGCCGATCCGTTTCGAGATCAGCTGGCGGGGCTCCATCTTGCCCGAGGTGATCATCGCCAGCATGGCGTCATATCTCCAGGCCTGCATGCCGTGGCTACCATAGATCTCCAGCTCATGGCCGATCACCTGCGCCATCGGGATCTGCGGCGTCGCGTGTTCGCCAAGCATCAGACCGACCTGCACATGGCGGCCGCGGCGACGAAGGTTCTTGATCGAATTGAAGCAAGTTGTCGGATGACCGAGCGCGTCGATCGAGACATGCGCGCCGCCCTTTGTGATCTCACGCACGGCCTCCACCACATCCTGTCCACTCCCAGCATTGATGGTCGCGACTGCGCCGCATTTTCGAGCGAGTGCCAGCTTGTCTTCGGTCAGGTCGATACCGACAACGTTGGCGCCAAGCGCAGTGGCAATCATGATTGCCGACAGGCCGACGCCGCCGCAGCCATGCACCGCTACCCAGTCACCGGGGCCGGTACGTGCCTGATCGGCAACCGCACGAAAAGAAGTGGCGAACCGGCAGCCTAGACTGGCAGCTGTCGCATCGTCGATGTCTGCCGGCAGAATAACGAGGTTGGTATCGGCGTAGTCGATCGCCACATACTCGGCGAACGATCCCCAGTGAGTGAAGCCGGGCTGGAACTGGCTGGGGCAGACCTGCTGGTTGCCAGAATGGCATTGCGCGCAATGGCCGCAACCCGAGACGAAAGGCACGGTCACACGATCGCCGACCTTGAAGCGCATGACCCCCTTACCTGTTGCTACCACTTTGCCGGCCAGTTCATGGCCGGGCACATGCGGCAGCTGGATATCCGGATCATGCCCCTTCCAGCCGTGCCAATCGCTGCGGCATAGTCCCGTTGCGCCGACCTTGATCACCACGCCCCCGAAGGTTGGCTCCGGATCGGGAAGCGTCCGGATCTCTGGCGTCTGTTCGAACGCTTCGTAGTACATAGCCTTCATAGAACATTCCCTCGAACTTCATAATATCCGCCCGATCTTGCACGGCGTCGGAGCGCATGATCGCGTTGTCAACGCTATAACAATCTTCCTGCACTTACAAAGCCTGCCTGTTCCAAGGGGCGTATGAGCGAGCCTGATCATCCTAGTCTCACGCCTTCGCCGAGATCGAGCTCAATTCTTCAAGATCGAGGTCGCGTTCGAGCTCACGCAGGGTCTCGTCATCGATCTCACCCGCGCGATGAAGACGAATGAGTTCTCTGCGGCCAGCCGCAACAGCCGCGAGAACCACGTCGAAATGTGCCTGCAGCATCGGTGCATAGTCTTCCGTACGGGCCGCGTAGTCGATGATCGCGGTTGCGCGGTGTTCGTATCGTTTCAGCAGTTGCGGGTGGATCAACGTGCCGGCCTCATCGTAGGCCAGGCCCTGAACGGTCGAGAATTGCACCTGCGCCATCGCAGCCTCGGCCTGGCTCATGGTCATCGGGGCGCGTTCTGTTTCCGCCTCCCCCAGACCCGCCCAGGCAATCACCCTGCCGAGCGTCGTGCCCTGTATGAGCACTGTGCCTGCGATCACCACGAAGGCCGTGATCAAGATGAAGTCTCGCTCTGGAAAGTCTTCTGGCAAACTCAGCGCGAGCGCCAGCGTGACGACACCACGAACACCTGCCCAACCAAGCACGGATGCGCCTCCAAACCCCAGAGGAAGGGTCCTTGCAAGGCCAGCCGAGTTGCACAGCCGGACAATGAGATCGGCGGCAAACACCCACGTGAAGCGCGCCAGCACCAGCGCAAGAAGAACAACGACAGCCGGAAACGCCATCGATTCAATTACCGCACCGAAGCCGCCGCCACGCTCGATAACGTCCCTCAGAGACAGGCCGATCAAGATGAAAACTGCAGCTTCCATCAGGAAAATGACGACCGTCCAGAACGACGTTCCGCGCATACGCGTTGCAGCCGAAAAAACCGTGTGATGATGCCAGGACGCGATCAGGCCGGTCGTGACGGTGGCGATGACGCCGGACACGTGAAGCTGCTCACCAAGAAGGTAGGCAACCCAGGAAAGCAATGCCGTGGAGGCGATGATCAGGTAATCATCTCGCAATCGACGAATGAGCTTGACCCAGATCGTTCCCACCACAACGCCAACGGCGACACCTCCTGCAGCCAGCAGCGTGAATGTGCCAACAGCGTCAAACGCGCTGAAGGTCCCGGTTGCCACGGTTGCCACGGCGAACCGGAAGAGAACGAGACCACTTGCGTCGTTGAGTAGACTTTCGCCTTCAAGCAGTATCTGGAGGCGGCGCGGCAGCTTGACGCGCTCTAGAACCGCGCGCGCCGACACGGCATCGGGCGGCGAAACAATTGCACCCAATGCCGCGCACGCGGCCCACGGCAGCGACGGCATCAACAAATGAACGATGACGGCGATTACAGCTGTGGTGAAAAACACAGCGCCGATAGCAAGCGAGGCGATGCCGAGCATGTGACGACGCAGCCGCTCGACCGCTATTGACCAAGCACCGTCGAACAGCAAGGGCGGAAGAAATATGACCAGCACAAGTTCTGGATCGACAGTGATCGCCGGCAGGCCCGGAAGGAAGGCTAGAATTGCACCACCGGCCAGAAGCGCCACGGATGGAGGCAATCCTAACCGATGTGCAATGTAATGAAGCGCGATGATCGCCACAAACATTGCGATCACAAGTTCAAAGAGATGCGTGCTGTCCATAGGTCTCCCCACCACAATGGCCGAGACATAAGATGACGAACCTCATGGAAAGGCAACATCCTGGCTTGGATCAAGCAAACTTGCCTTTATTAGCTTGGAGCGCCCACCTTCAAGTATCTCCTCGCGCAATAAAGAAGCGCCTCCTGATTGCCGCCAGCGCTCAGGCCAAGTACGCGCCCAAACAATACTCGATGTGTCCCCTGATCGACCGCGTGTGCAAGCTCGCATTCGAAACTGACAAGAGCGTCCTCAAGCACCGGCGCGCCAGTCTTGCCTTCAACCCAGCTGCCCGTTGCGAAGCGCTCGGTCATCGCCGTCTTGCCGCCGAAAAGGTTGGACAGCGCTTCATGGTTCGGGGCGAGCGTGTTGACACAGAAGAAACGCGCGGTTTCAAAGGCAGGAAAACAGGAATTCGTCCTGTTGATACAGGCTAGAAGCGTAGCGGGCGTATCACTGACACTGCACACCGCCGATGCAGTAAAGCCGCAAGGCCCGTCGACGGCCCGCGTCGTTACGATGTTAACCGCCGCGCCGAGACGCGACATGCCGTGGCGGAACAGAGTGCTTTCCACGGTCTCGAAATTGTGCCCCATGATCCCCATCTCCGGCTCCTAAATCCGTTCCGGTCGCTTCAAGCCCATCCGATCGCGCAGCGTTGTGCCCTCATATTCGGTACGATAGAGGCCGCGATGCTGCAGGATCGGCACGACCATGTCGACGAAATCGGTCAAGCCATCGGGGAAGTGCGACGGCATGACGTTGAAACCGTCGGCGGCCCCAGTTGTAAACCAGGTCTCGAGTGTGTCGGCGATATGTTCGGGCGTCCCGCAGAGAACCCAATGCCCGCGTGCAGCGGCCATGAGGTTATAGACGTCCCGCAGTCGCATATCCTCGCGGCGTGCCTTGTCAAGCATGACCTTGGCGAAGGCGTGGTAGTTGTCGGATGGTTTCAGATCGATGGGGACAGGACCGTCGAGGTCGTAGACGCTCATGTCGATACCGAAACGATCTGACAGCAGCGACAGGGCATTGGTTTCGCTGATGAAGCCCTGCAACGCTGCGAGCTTGTCGTGCGCCTCGCGCTCCGTGCGGCCGACGATTGGCATCACGCCGGGCAGCACGACCATGCTGTCTTCGGTACGCCCGTAGTTCGGCAGGCGATCCTTGACGGACCGGTAGAAGTTGCGCGCCTCGTCGAGATCCTGCGTGACCGAAAAAACGACATCCGCCGATTTGGCCGCCAGTTCCTGACCAGGGCCCGAGCCGCCAGCCTGCAGGATGATCGGTTGTCCCTGCGGCGCGCGACCGATGTTCAGCGGACCCTTGACCTTGAAATGCGCGCCCTCGTGATCGAGGCAGCGAACCTTGGCCGGATCGATATAAAGCCCGGTTTCACGATCGGCTGCGATCGCGTCATCCGCCCAGCAGTCCCATAAACCACGCACAACCGTCAAAAATTCCTCAGCGATCTCGTAGCGCTTGGCATGATCGGGATGGATGGTGCCGAAATTCGCCGCCGCCGTCGGATTTGCCGTCGTCACCGCATTCCAGGCCGCACGACCGCCGCTGAGATGATCAAGTGACGCAAAGACGCGGGCGACCGTAAACGGGTCGCTGTAGGTGGTCGAGACGGTGGCACCGAGCCCGATGTGCTTCGTCGCACCGGCAATTGCCGATAGCAGCGTCAGCGGCTCGAGCCGCGCCGTGTAGGAGGGGTGGGCGGCTGGATCTGCGTGCAGGTTGTCGCCCATGAAGATCATGTCGAACAGACCGCGCTCGGCGTCCTGCGCGATCGCGCGAACCTGGTCAATATCCTGGAAACTGTCGATTGCTCCAGGCATCCGCCAACCGGCGACATGGCTGCCGGTCCCGAGAAGAAACAGGCCGAAGTGAATCTTGCGTGTCATGCTGTGCTTATCTCCAGAAGACGTAACGGCGCTCGACGAAGCTGATCGCGCCGAAGAACACGAGGCTGATCGTCGAGGCGACGATGATGGCTGCCCAGACCTTGATGAAGTCGATCTGCAGCACCGCCTGATAGATGACCCAGCCAAGGCCTCCGTAAGCGCCGAGCATCTCGGTGACGATGGCCACCAGAACGCTGCGCACGGTGGAGACGCGCATGCCGGCGATAATCAGCGGTAGCGCGGTCGGGAGGCGCAGCCGCCAAACGATGGCAAACTGTCCCGCGCCAAACGAGCGGATGAGATCGACAGTCTTGCGATCGATCCGGTCGAGGCCGGCAATGGTGCTGAGAAAAATCGTGAAGGACACAGCGATTGCCACCATCACCACCTTCGACGTCATGCCCATGCCAAACCAAAGCAAGACGAGTGGCGAATAGGCGACGACGGGAACCGAGTTGATGGCGGTCGCCAGCGGCAGGACAACGCCGCGCGCAGCCGGGATGATGGTGACGAGGACCGCAAGCGACATGCCGATGGCGCAGCCGATCACATATCCGGCGATGGCCTCACCCGCGGTAAAGGCGGTGGCATCGAGAAGATTGCCCGCATCCGATACCAGTCCGGAAAGGATGCTGGAGACCGACGGAAGCACATAGGCAGGAAGATTGAAGCCGCGCGCCGACAGTTCCCATATGACGGCGATGAGCAGCGCGCCCGCGATGCCGCGCCCGATCTGGCGCAGGGTGTCCGTGCGTTGAGTGCTCATTTCTCGATCCCCCAGAAAACGACATGGCGCTCCGCAACGGACACGGCGCCGTAGAGCCCCATCCCGAGACAGGCAGAGACGACGATGGTTGCCCAAATGCCGACGACGTTTTCATTGTACATCGCCTGCAGCAGCAGCACGCCGAGGCCGGTCGTGTCGCCGAACCATTCGCCCACGATCGCACCGACGAGGGCCAGCGAAGAGGCGAGCTTCAGAGCGACGAAGATCTGCGGCAAGGCGGCCGGCAGATAAATGCGCCGCAAGATCTGTCCGTCCCTGGCGCCGAAGCTGCGCATCAGTTGAACCTGCTTCGGATCGACCGATGAAAAGCCGAGGATGGCGTTGACCGTCACCGGCAGGAAGCTGACGTAGAAGGAGATCACCGCCTTGGCCAACAGCGTGTTGCCGAACCAGAGCACGACCACGGCGCCGAAGGCAATGACCGGAATGGTCTGCGAGACGATGAAGAGCGGAAAGAACAGTTCGCGAAGCGCCGTCCAGCGATGGAAGACGACCGCGACCGCCACGCCGAACAGGCTGCCGGCGACGAAGCCGAGCGCCGTCTCAAGGAAGGTCCGCCACAGTCCGGCAAGATAGGCGCCGGGTGTCGCCATGATGTTGGCGGCAATGGCGCTTGGGCGCGGCAGATAATAGGGGCGGATGCCGAAGGCCATGACGATCACTTCGATCGCCAACAGTCCTAAGGCCAGCCACAGGATAGGCTTTACCGCGGCGTAGATCCTGCCCGTCGTAAAGACGGGCAGGCTTGTCGCGGATGCATTCATTCCAGTCACAGGCGTCGTTCCTCGGCCGGGATCTTGTCGATGAAGGAGGCGTTGAACGCCCTGTCGAGATCGACGGGCTTGGAGATCACGCCATACTTGGCAAGCAGATCGTTGGCCGAGCCGACGGCTGCCTTGTCGATCGTGAAGATGCCGTCGGTCGAAGCCTTGCCTGCCGTCATCAGCGTCTTGATCTCCGACAGCATGAATTCCTGCTGGGCACGGTCGAGCGTAGGGGCGATCTTCATGATGATGTCGATCGCTTCCTTCTCGTTGGCGAAGGCTTCCTTCCAGCCCTTGACGCTGGCGCGCAGGAACTTCTCGACGAGTTCAGGCTTTTCGGCGGCGGTCTGTTCGGAAACGATCAGCGTATCGCGCGGGAAGGAGACGCCGCTGTCCTCGGGCACGAAGAGGTTGAGGTTTTCCTTACCGACGCGCTGGTTGATGACGTAGAGCTCGTTGTAGCGGGTGGCGGTCACGACATCGACCTGCTTATCGACGAAGGGGGTGACGGAAACCTGCTGGGGCTGGATATCGGCTTCCTTCGGATCGATGCCGGCCTTCGACAGCATGGCCGAAAGCACGTGATTGGCGCCGGTGAACCAGGTGGTGATCTTCTTGCCCTTGAAATCGGCGACGCTTTGAACCGCCCCGTCCTTGTGCGAAACGAAGACGAACGGCGTGAGCTGGTGGGCAACGCCGATGCAGACGATCGGCAGGCCCTTGTCGCGTCCGGCGAACACGCTGTCGGTGCCGCCGGAGAGACCGAAGGTATCGGCGCCGGTCGCGACGAGGTTTTCGGTCAGAAGGTTCGGTCCACCAGGATTGATGGTAAGGTTGATGCCTTCATCCTTGTAGTAGCCCTTTTCGAGAGCGACATAGAAGCCGGCGAACTGAGCCTGTGTAAGCCACTTCAGGCGCAGGCTGGCATCGGCCATATCCTGCGCGGCGGCCGGAGCGGCACCCATGCCGAGTGCCGGAAGCGTTATGGCGGCGGCAGCAAATGCTGCGATCACGTTACGTCTGTTAAGCATGAAACCCTCTTTTATCGTCGTGACTTGTCGTTGCCCTCCCATTGATGTGCTTACTGCCGGAAGTCAGAGCCTTCCCTGTCCAGCTGGCGCAGGAACGCCGGCCACTCCCGTTCGCCGGCAATAAGAATGTCGCCCTTGCTCTCCCAGAACTGGCGTGCCGCCTTCTCGCAAACATCGTGCGGGGGGATGACGAGCTCGGCACCCGAAGCGCTCGCAGCCTGAAGATCGAGCTGGATGCGCGCGGCGCGCTCGAAATAGTAGAGCAGCATGAAGGCTTCGCCGGGCGTGCGGCCGATGGTGAGGATGCCGTGATTGCGCATCAGCATCACTTTGTTACCACCGAGATGGCTGATAAGGCGCTCCTGCTCTGCCAGATCGATGGCGACGCCCTCATAGGCGTGGAAAGCCTGGCGCTGATAGAAGCGCATGGCAAACTGGCTGAGCGGCAGCAGGCCGTCCTTCTGGCACGATACCGCGACGCTGGAATCGGAGTGTGTGTGCAGCACGCAAACGGCATCGTGGCTCGACTTGTGCAGCGCGCCGTGGATGACGAAGGCGGCCTTGTTGACCGTATAGGGCGTGTCGTCGAGCTTGTTGCCCTCTATGTCGATCTTCACCAGGCTCGACGCAGTGATCTCCTCGAACAGGAAGCCGTAGGGGTTCAGAAGGAACTGATCCTCGTGGCCAGGCACGCGCATCGAGATGTGGTTGTAGATCAGATCGTCCATGCCGAGGCGGGCAACCATGCGGTAGCAGGCGGCGAGATCGACGCGCGCCTTCCATTCGTCTTCGGCGATATGGGCCGGGCGACCCGAATAGTGGTCTGTCATAATCTGTTTCCTCATGCTTCAATCAGTGCCCAGCGACCTGGAAGGATTTCATGCTTTCCTCCTCGATTGCCTCGAGAAGGGTCTTCTTCAGCGCAATGAATTCGGGAGACGTGACGATATCGGCCTTGCGCGGACGTGGCAGATCTACAACCTGTTCCAGCTTGACCTTGCCCGGGCGCGCCGTCATGACCAGCACGCGGTCGCCGAGGAAAATCGCCTCGTCGACGTCGTGAGTGATGAACAGCACCGTACGCTTGTGCTTCTGCCAGACATCGAGCAGCCAGCGCTGCATCATCGTGCGGGTGAGCGCATCGAGCGCGCCGAACGGTTCATCAAGCAGCATCAGGTCGCGCTTGAACAGGAAGGTGCGCATCAGCGCCACGCGCTGGCGCATGCCGCCGGAGAGCTGGTTGGGATACTGCTTCTCGAAGCCGGCGAGGCCGAACTCGGGAAGCATGTCCATTGCCAGCTTGCGCGCCTCCGCACGCGGCATGCCCTCGATTTCAAGGGCGATGATGGCGTTGTCGATGACATTGCGCCACGGCAGCAGCAGATCGCGCTGCGGCATGAACGAGACCTTGCCGAGCAGATCGGAAGCCGTGGAGCTGACGCCCTTGAGGCGCAGGATATTACCCGCATCAGGCTCTTCCAGACCGGCAAGGATGTTGAAGAGCGTGCTCTTGCCGCAGCCGGACGGGCCGACCACGGTAACCAGCTCGCCGGGGCGAATGGACACCTCGAGATCGCTCAGCGCCTTCGTCGCGCCGAAGGTCTTGGAGACGTTCCGCAACTCGATGAGTGGCTTTCCGTCATCAACCGGATCGCCGGATTCAAGCAAGGCAGGCGCCGGCAGGGCGGCCCGCGCCTTTTGCGGCTTCAGCAACTCGATCAACCCCATGGCGCCGGATGCCGAACCACGAGGGAAGAGTTCCGTTGGCGTTATCGCCCTGTCAGTCATGAGCACGACTCCTGTCACGTATGCAAATCTTCGTCGAAGAAATACAAGCAAGCCCCATGCCAGATGCAGAACCCCGTATTTTTTTCCTCAAAAACAGACCTCCGCCGACGAAAGGAGCGGCCACAGCGCTGAGAAGCTCCACTTCGACGTAGTGGTTATACAGGATTAAGGTTTTGTGCATGCATATAATGGATATTTGTGTTCTCGATGTGCTATTTGTTGTGCACGACGTGTGTATTTTTTAGCCACCAGGCATCAAGGTTCGAACTCTCGGCAAATAGCCGCCTTGGCGGATCGCTTGCACAAAAAAGACCGGGAACGAAATCGTCCCCGGTCCTCGAAAGTTGACAAAGAAAGCCTGGACCTAGGAGAGCGCCCGCTTCATCATCTCGAAGAAACCATTGTTCGACGCCTTCTCGACAACGCGGGCGTTGACCTTGAACTCAGGCCAACGATTACCGAGAACCGGCGGATGAACGGCGGAGAACCCCCGGGTGATTTCACCCGCGGTCTCGATCCGGACAACCGCGTCGCGCGCAATCTCGATCAGATCGGGATTAAGCGCCATGGCGCAGGTCAGGGAGTCGGGATGCGTGCTGATGGGGCGACCATACCGCACCTCTGCCGTCTGGCGAGGCGTAGCCGAAACCTTGCGGTAGAATTCCGAAAGCGGCGTCTTCATGCCGAAGATTTCATCGAGCTGGTCCGCTTCGAACAGGCTGGAGCGCATGGTGAGCGTCCAGGTCGAGAGCGTGATGTTGAAGCCCGCCTCGAAGACGATCTTCGCCGCTTCCGGGTCAATGAAGAAGTTGTATTCCGCGCAGGGCGTGATGTTGCCGACCGAGTTGTCGGTGCCACCCATAATCCAGAGATGGCGAACAGCCTCGGCGATACGCGGCTCCTTCATCACCGCCAACGCGATGTTGGTCAGCGGCGCCTGGGCGAGGATGTCTATCTCGCCGGGCTCCGCCATCACCTTCTCGATGATCGCATCGACGGCATGCATCGTCTCGGGCCGCTGGCGGGCGATCGGAAGGTTGGCGCCGCTCATCCCGTCATTGCCGTGCATGGTGGATGCTTCCCACGGCTTGACCATCGGCCGGCGCGCGCCGCAGTAAACCGGAACCTTTCCGGAGAAGCCGGCGGCCTCGATGGTCGCCAGCGCGTTTTCCACCTGCTGGTCGAAGGGCACGTTGCCGACGCAGACGGTGACCGCCTCTAGCGTCGACCCCGGCGTCTTCATCGCCAGCAGCAGCGAATAGGTATCATCCCCTGCGGTATCGGTATCGATAATCAGCCGCATCAGTAGAACTCGAATCCCATGGTGCGGGCATGATAGTAGAGCCCACCATCCTGCACGATCAAAAACTCGGCGCGGGTGTTGCCATCATTGTGATGGCTGTGCTTGGCGGCGGCCGGTGTCACCAGCGTTGCCCAGGGCGACCAGTCGCATTTCTCTTCGGCAACCAGGGAGTAAGCGGGATCGCCGGCAACGACCAGCGTGATGGCGGCCGAATTGTGCTTGTGCGGAGGCTGCGCGCTCTTCGGCTTCAGCGTGTTCAGCGAGAGCGTCATGGTCGGCGTTATGTTGCGGGCCGCTTCGGTCTTCTCGGCCGAGAAGATCAGTGCGTGACCGGATGTCGAGGCATTGGCGTTCGAGCTGTAGACCACATCGAGCTGATGTGTGATTTCATCGGCCGGATAATGCACGAACTGCACCGCGGCTTCCTTGCCGGTGACCGGCGCGGAGGTGTCGAACTTCAGCTGCGGATCGTTGCCGACAGCCCAGAAGACGCAATCATCCTTGGCAGTGATCGCCGACCTGATGCCACCCGGCAGAAGGAAGACATCGCCCTTGCCGAGCGTCGCCGTCTCGTCACCGACAACGAGGCTGGAACTGCCCTTGATGACGTACCAGATCGACGCTGTGTTCACGAGTGTCGTATCCAGTGTTTCACCGGCCTTGACCACACCATAGCGCGCCAGCATCAGTGGCGTCGTTGCGGCAAAGCCGCATTCCATCTGCTGGGACTGGTCGCAGTTGATGAAGCCGGTCTTCTCCATCTTCATCGCTTCAGCCGGCTCGTCCATGAAGATGTGCCCAGGCACCGCCGGAAGCTTTATATTGAAGGCATTGCCGGAATTGAAATAGCGGCTGCGCGCCTCCGCCGCGTTGGCAGGCTCACGCGGCAGTTGGACCGGCATTTCGGCCATGTCGTTGGCTGTGCTCATCATGCATCTCCTTTGTTGAACGAAACACCCGCTTCCTCCAGAAGCAGGTCGAGAAGAACGGACGCCCCGGCTGCAACATGATCCGGTTCGGACCATTCGTCCGGGTGGTGGCTGATGCCGCCCCGGCAGGGAATGAATATCATGGCGGACCGCGTCAGCGGCGCCATCTGCCGGGCATCGTGTCCGGCTGCGGAAAGAACGTCCAAGCGCGACAAACCACGCCGGTCCGCGGAAACCCGGATCGCCTGCTTCAGCCCTTCGTCGAAATCGTTCGAGGGCGCATCGACGAGGCGACGGATCTCGACCCGGCAGGCGCCGGCTTCTTCGCGTGCGATTTCCTCGAGGCGGGCGCCGCACGCTTCCAAAACCGTATTGTCGGGATGGCGCAGATCGATGCGGAAGATGACCTTGGCCGGGACGACTGACGGCGCATTAGGCTCGACCACGACACGGCCGATGGTGAACTTGATTACATCCTCGTCAGCCATCGCATCATGCATCCGCGTCGCCATTCGCGCGAACGCCTGCACAGTATCCTGCCGGCGGCTCATCGGTTCGGTGCCGGCATGCGCCTCGCGGCCGGTGATCGTGATGTCGTAGGTTTTCTTGCCCTGGATGCCGGAAACGACGCCGATGACGGCGCCTTGCGTTTCCAGCACATCGGCCTGCTCGATATGCGGCTCGATATAGGCGTGAATGGGAAAGCCGAGCGCGCGACGGGGCAGCGCGGGGAACGCTGCACGAAGCTCGCCAAGGGCATCGCCGACGCTGACGCCATCGGCATCGCGCACCGCCATCACGTCCTCAGTTGTGCGCAGGCCGGCGAAGAGTTCGGAGCCCATCATGCCGGGAGCGAAGCGACTTCCCTCTTCATTCATCCAGCCGACGACCGTGATGGAACGCTCCGGTGTCAGGCCTGCTTCCGATATCGCGGTCACCGCCTCCAGGGCCGCGAGCACGCCGAAGGCCCCATCAAAAAGACCGCCTGTCGGCTGGCTGTCGATGTGACTGCCGGCGACGACAGGCGCCAGTTGGGGAAGTAATCCTTCGAGCGTGAGAAACAAATTGCCCGCCGGATCGGTCGAAGCCTCGAGGCCAGCCTCGGCACCCCAAGCAATGATCCGCCGCCAAGCCAGTATTTCCTCACCCGACAGTGCCTGCCGGTTGACGCCGCCTCCCGGCAGCGCGCCATCCTCGCCGAGCGCCATCAGGCGGGTCCAGAGCCGGTCGGGAGAGATTGCGGGCCTCACCATGTCTTTTACTCCGTCCGCATCACCTGACCGGGATCGGCACGCGGATCGCGCACCTTCCATGCGCCCTGCTCGACCTGGGCGATGAAATCGGACACGAGGGAATTGAACAGCATCGGCTCTTCGAGGTTCAGGGTGTGACCTGTTTTTGGGAAGATGGCGAGACCTGCGGCCGGCAGCATCTTCTTCAAGTAGATCGACGGCTGCAGGCAATGGTCGTCCTCGTCGCCGGTCATGACCAGCGTTGGCACCATCATCGCCTTCAACTGCTCTTCGAGATCCCAGAAGGAGGGGCGGCGGCACTGGACACCGCGCATGGTATTGGCGGCGCCGATAGCCGAGTGATGCGACAGGCGCTCGGCAAAAGCCGCCCAGCCGCGAGGATCCTTGTTCTGGAACTGAACCCGGCTGGCGCCGAGCGAATAGATCGTTGAGAACCCGGCCGGATCCTTCTCGAAATTATCGGCAACCTTCAGCGAGGTACTGCGGAAGTAATCAGCCGTTTCCCGCTCCGTGCCGTAACCGGCACCTGCAACCGTCAGCGACAGCGCGCGCTCCGGCGTGCGAAGGCCGAAATGCAGGGTGGCGAAGCCGCCCATCGACAGGCCGACGATATGTGCCTTCTCGATGCCGAGCGCATCGAGCACGGCAACTGCATCGTCGGCGGCGTTGGCCTGCGAATACATCTCCACATCCGCAGGAATATCGGATGGCGCATAGCCACGGGCCGCATAGGTGATGCAGCGGTGACGACGGGCAAAGAAGCTCATCTGCGGTTCCCACGCATCGTAGTTGCCGCCGAACTCGTGGATGAACAGGATCGGCGTCCCGCCCTCTCCTGCCGTCTCGTAGTAAAGCTTTGTTCCATCCTTGGCGGTCGCGTACATCTGAAAGCCTCTTTGCCTCGTATCGTCGATGGATCTGCCGGCCCTAGAAAAGGGCCGGTACGTCGTTAAGCGTGCGCGCGGTCTCGATATAGCGCGGCAGGCCCTCGCAGAAACGCTCGGCCCAAGCCGATGGCACCGAGGTCGAGACCTTGATGAACCGATCGCCAAAAGCGGCCGTGTGATAGCGACCCTGGCGGATCATTACGCCCTCGCGGCGGGCAGCCTCGACGATGGCCTCGGGAGAAACGCCGGTAGAGGCGGTCTCGAGAACCAGGAAATTGCCGTGCGAGACTGGGATCGGAACCGAAAGGCCGGTGGCTTTTGCCGCTTCGATGATCATTGCCTTGTTGGCGCTGTCGATGCGACGCACGTCCTTCATCCACTCATTCTTCACCGAAAGCCCGGCCATGGCAGCCCGCTGGGCCACGACCGATGCGCCAAGCACCGAGGTGGAGGCGGCCGAGAACTCGTCGACGAGCTTCGGCTCCGCGACGAGAGCGCCGATGCGCATGCCGGCGAGACCGAGCCACTTGGAGAACGACAGCGAAACCACCGTGCCCTCGGGCGCGACCTGCAACACCGGCGTATGGCCGTCGGCGAAATCGCGATAGGTGCAATCGTGGATCAGAAGTGCGCCAACCGAGCGCGCGATTTCTGCAAAGGCTTCGATCTCTTTGCGCTCATAGCGGATGCCGAGCGGATTGTTCGGATCAACGATGTAGATGATGGCGCAACGCTCATCGACGTTGGCACGCAGCGCGTCCGGCGTCAGCTTGTAGTTGACCGAGGCGTCGTAGATCGGAATCTGCACCACTTCGGCGCCGGCCTGCTCGGCGAACATGCAGGGCCACTTCCAGGTCGGGTCGGTGGTGACAAGCGTGGTGCCCGGCTTTGCGCGCGCCTTGCAGATCATGGCAAGCGCATTGACGCCGCCTTCGGTGACAAGCGCTTCGGCCGAGGTTCCGGCAACGCCGAGGTCGGCAACGATCGCGCTGCGCAGCGCCTCGAAGCCCATCGGTGGGGCATAGGCATTGAACTCGCCGGCTTCGACCGAGCGGATCATGGCTTGCGCGACCGCCGGATGGGCGGGCACGTGGTTGGTGTTTTGCCCCATCCACGCCAGGTCAGGCGTGGAGAACAGATCGTCGAAGTAGCGGTTGCGGGTGCGTGCGTCAGCCATGGATCAGATCACCGAGCCGCGCGCTGCAATGCCGCCGTCGATCGTGACGACCGTGCCGCTGATATAAGCGGCTTTGGGCGATGCCAGGAAGACGCACAGATCGGCGACTTCCTCGGCGGTTGCCGGACGCTTGCCCGGATACTTGTCGTAAAGCTCTTCCCAGCGGCCTTCGTCGCCGAGCATGTCGATGGCCTTGCGCTTCATGATCTTGAACATGCGCGGGGTATCGACCGGGCCCGGATTAACGCCGACGACGCGGATGCCTTCATCCATGCTGCGGCCGCCGAGCGCCTTGGTGAAGCTCATCAGAGCGGCATTGCCGGTGGAGCCGGCGAAGTAGGCAGCGTCCCAGTTTTCGCCGGAATTGCCGATGACGTTGATGATGACGCCACCCTTGCCCTTACGGCGCTTCCAGAATTCGCGTGCCAGCGTGATGTAGCCGAACACCTTGAGATCGAAGCCGCGGCGGATCGATTCGTCGGTAACGTCCTCGATCGAACCGGCCGGGATATCGCCGGCGTTGTTCATCAAGATGTCGTAGTCGCCGCAAGCCTTGTCGAGCGCAACCATGGCCTCGGTCGTGCCGAGATCGGCTTCATGTACGGTAACGTTGACCGGATACTGCGCCAGTTCGGCCTTCAGCTCCGCCATCGCCGCGCCGTTACGGGCAGCGAGGTGAAGGTGACATCCTTCAGCGGCCAGTACCTTCGCGATGGCATGACCGATGCCCTGCGAGGCTCCAGTGATCAGCGCCGTCTTTCCAGCAAGATTAAGTTCCACCTGCATCTCCTGTGTGAATACATATTTCGCTTTCTTGCATACGCCGTTTTATCATCATGTCCATAGGCGCGTTACTAAAATATCGAAAATTTTTGCTCTCTATCAGCGACTTGGGGAATTTATTCGCAATCTTTGCAAATCGAAAAGGCACGGAGTCCATTTTATCGGCAATATCGCATTTATTTAAGAAAACGTATTTTGTGTATACGAATATCTATTGCGCGAATACTGAAATGACATAATGTCACATTCACGCCTTCGGGCACGAACGACACCTGAAACAGACGGCTGGAATATCCTCATGGCAGATGTGTCCCTCAAGAATGTGGGGAAGACTTACGAAAACGCCTCGGCGAACACGATCGAGAACCTGAACCTGGACATTCGCAGCGGTGAGTTCGTGGTGCTTGTCGGCCCGTCGGGCTGCGGCAAGTCGACGACACTGCGGATGCTGGCGGGCCTTGAGGAACTGACGGACGGCGAAATCTGGATCGGCGACCGGCGTGTGGACGAACTGGAGCCGCGCGATCGCAACATCGCCATGGTCTTCCAGAACTACGCGCTCTATCCGCACATGACAGTGGCGCAGAACATGAGCTTCGGCTTGAAGCTTTCGGGCATGGATAAGGCAGAGATTCGCCGCCGTGTCGAGGAGGCAGCAAAGGTCCTGGATATCTCAGCCCTGCTGGAGCGGCGGCCCAAGCAGCTCTCAGGCGGCCAGCGCCAGCGCGTCGCCATGGGTCGCGCGATGGTTCGCGATCCTGCAGTCTTCCTGTTCGACGAGCCGCTCTCCAACCTAGATGCGAAGCTGCGCGGGCAGATGCGTGCGGAAATCCGCCGCCTGCACAAGCGGCTGAAGGCGACCACCGTTTACGTTACCCACGACCAGGTCGAGGCCATGACGCTGGCGGACCGCGTGGTGGTGTTGAACAAGGGCCTGATCGAGCAGCAGGGAACGCCGCAGGAACTCTACGAACGTCCCGCAACCCGCTTCGTCGCCGGCTTCATCGGCAGCCCGACTATGAATTTCCTGCCGGCCGACGTCGTTATGGAAGGCGAAACACCGACGCTGAAGTTCGCTGGCGCCACGCTTACCGCTCCGACCGACAAGCTCGAAGCCTTGAAGGCCTTCGCCGGCCGCCGTGTCGAGATCGCTCTGCGCCCCGAACATTTCCTGGCCGACGGCGCAACCGAAATCACGGTACCGGTCGACATGGCCGAACTGCTCGGCCCGACGACGCTCGTTCATTTCACGCTGGAAGGCGTCTCCTGTTCCGCCATGCTGCCGCCGGAGCTCGCCGCGGCCGAGGGGCAGGCGCAGTCGCTGCGCATCGCCCGTGATCGCATGTCCCTCTTCGACCCGAATACCGGCCGCGCCATCTGACGCGACCACCGCCTGCACGACATAAAATCAAGGAGAACAGCTGATGAATGCCCGCATACTCTTTCTCGCCGGCCTGCTTGGCGCCACCGCGCTGGGCGGCACCGGCGCATTTGCCCAGGACAGCGCTGCCTGTACCGGCGAGACCGTGACGCTGCGCATTCTGCGCACGCCGGGGAACTACCCCTATCCGGCCCCGATGGAGGCCTGGCAGAAGGAAAATCCCTGCGTCAAGTTCGAGATCAACGAAGTTCCATTCGCCCAGCTTGCTGACACGATCTCCGTCCAGGCCGCGAGCTCCAATCCGCCTGACGTTCTGGTTTACGACGGTCCGAACACCCAGTCCTACGCCGCCTCCGGCATCCTGCTGCCCATCACCAAGTACCTGCCGAAGGGCTGGGACGAAGATATCCTGCCCGCGACCAAGGCCGAGCACAGCTACGAGGGTGAGGTCTATTCGCCCGGCATCGAGCAGACCACCGTCGCCATGTACTACAACAAGAAGCTCGTTGAAGCCGCCGGCATCAAGCCGCCGCAGACGCTCGACAAGGCCTGGACCTGGCCGGAAGCACTGGCTGCTTTCAAGGCCTGCCAGCAGGGCCCGGCCGGCGCACCGAGCGTCTGGGGTCTCGGCCCGACCCGCTTCGGCAACGGCCAGCCCGGCCTCGTCTATCAGGACCTGATCTACCAGCGTTCAGCAGGCGACCCGAAGGCCGATCCGGAAAGCTCCGCCTACAAGACATTCTGGGCACTCTCCAAGGACGGCAAGTCGGTCGAGGGATACCTGAACACGCCGGAAGCGATCGAAGCGCTGAAGTTTTACCAGTCGCTGTTCAATTCCGAAGGTGTCGCGCCAAAGGTCGGCATTCCGAACGCCTTCTTCGACGGCAAGGCCTGCTTCTACATCGATACGCCGGCAGCCGGCAGCGCGCTGATCAAGGATCCGAAGATCGAGTGGGGCATCACCCCGATCCCGTACTTCAAGACCCCGATCGTTCATACCGGCTCGACCACGATCGGCGCCACGGCGCGTTCCAAGCATCCCGATATCGCCGCAAAGTTCGTGGTCGACATGTCCACGGGTGAATACGCCTACATGAACGTCAGCCAGCGCGGCAACCTGCCGACGCTGAAGAGCCTGTTTCCACGCTTCGAGACCTACAACTCTTATCCGATGAAGGTCTTCGTCGATCAGCTGCAGGAATGGGGCCAGCCGCGTCCTCCGGGTCCGAAGTTCGCCCAGTACGACAAGCTCGTTACCGATGCTCTGCGTGCCGTGGCCTTCGGCGGTAATCCAGCCGACCTGATGGCGGACGCCGAGAAGAAAGTACAGCGAGTTCTCGATCGCTAAGCATTGGACGCAAGAATGTCGGTCTCAAATACCCTATCCACGGCTTCGGCCAAACCAAAGACGCGAAAGCCCGCCACGAAGCGGCAGAAGCGCGATTGGCTGTTTGCGGCCGGCTTCCTTGCGCCGTTCATGATACTGTTGCTGGTCTTCCAGTACGTGCCCTTGCTCGTCATGGCCCGCAACAGCGTCTATGATTACTCCCTGCTCAACCCGGCCGCCGCCAAGTTCGTCGGGTTGCGCAACTTCACCGACATGATCGACTATGACGATGCCGCCGTCTCCTTCGGCGTCACCTTTCTCTTCGCGCTTGGCGTCGTCGTCTTCGTCATCCCGGTGGCCTTCTCGCTGGCATTGTTTCTCAATTCGAAGCTCCCGGCGCGCGGCCTTGTCCGCACCATGATCATGCTGCCGGTCGTGACCTCGTCGGTGGTTGTCGCCACCATGTGGTCTTTCCTGCTCGACCCATCGAACGGCCTGATCAACGGCGTGCTGAACATCGTCGGCATCGGCAACCAGCCCTTCCTGACGTCGACGAGCCAGGCGCTTCCGGCCCTGATCGCCATGACGCTCTGGCAGCAGGTCGGCTTCGGCGCCATCCTCTTCCTCGCCGGCCTGCAAGGCCTGCCGGTAGAACTGACCGAGGCCGCCCGTATCGACGGCGCCACGCGCCGCCAGGTTCTCTGGAACGTGACGATCCCGCTCCTCTCCCGCACGACGCTCTTCGTCGTCGTGATCATGACGGTGTTTTCACTTCAGGCCTTCGCGCCGGCCTTCCTGATGACCCAGGGCGGACCGCAGGACAGCACCAACCTGATCGTCTACCACATCTACAACAGCGCCTTCATCATGCAGCAGGCCGGCTATGCCTCGGCACTATCCGTTGCGCTGCTGCTTGTGGTGCTTGCCATCTCCATGGCGCAGATGGCCCTGCTGCGCTCTCGCTGGAATTACTGACATGAAGAAGCAACATCTCCGGCGCGGCGCCATGGTCGCCCTCGTCATCGTCGTCATCCTGTGCTGCTTCCTGGCCCTCTATGCCTGGATCGTCTCGTCGTCCTTCAAGAACCAGCTGACGCTGTTTAACGATGTCACGCCGCTCTCCTGGCGCGCCTTCCTGCCCGTCGAGGGAACGTTCGAAAACTATCGCACGCTGTTCGAGCGCACCAACGTTCTGACCGCGCTGATGAACACCGCCATCGTTGCCGGCGGGCAGGTGGCTCTGACGCTCCTGCTCTGCTCGATGGCAGCCTATTCGCTGACGCGCATCCGCTTTCCCGGCGCGAAGATCGTTTTCGTGCTGATCCTCCTCACTTTCCTGCTACCGATCGAGGCGATGATGGTGCCCCTCTATCAGGTGGTTTCCGGCCTCGGCCTGTCCAACACGCTGCTCGGCGTCATGATCCCCTGGATTGCCAGCCCGTTCGGTCTGTTCCTGCTGAAGCAGGCGTTCGAGGAACTGCCGGTCGAACTCGAGGACGCCGCGCGGATCGACGGCGCCGGTCATGTGCGCATCTTCTTTTCGATCGTGCTGCCGAATGTGAAGGTGCCGATGCTGACGCTTGGCCTCATCACCTTCCTGTTTTCGTGGAACAGCTTCCTGTGGCCACTCGTCATCATCCAGGATCCGGCAATCCAGGTCATCCAGGTGGCGATTGCCCAGCAGGGCTCGCCGACACAGTTGCCGAACTGGGGCGAAACCTTTGCCGGCGCGACTGTCGCTACCGTTCCGCTCATCCTGCTCTTCCTGCTGTTACAGAAGTATTTCACGCAGGGCATGACCACCAGCGGGATCAAGGGCTAGGCCATGAACGCACCGGCACGCGGCCTTGCCCAGCTTTCGACACTGGACGCCCCGATGGGCGGACAGATCGGCTATCGCGTCTTCGGAAGCGAAGGCGATTGGCTCGTGCTGATCCACGGCTGGTGCGGCAATGCCGAGCATTGGAACGCGATCGCGCCCGAACTGGCGCGAGACCACCGCGTGCTGGCGGTCTCGCATCCCGGTTTCGGTGGCACGCTCCCGCCGCCGCCAGCCGGCCAGACGATCCGCGCGATGGGCGCTGCAGTCGCACATCTCCTGGCTCATCTTAGCATCGAAAGAGCGACGTTGATCGGTCACTCGATGGGCGGCCCGATCATGACCGAGGTGGCGATCATCGCACCGGAGCGTGTGAGGGCCTTGATCGGCCTCGATACGTTGACGGACCGCGACTATTACGGTCGTGTTCCCGACGACGAGCTCGTCAGACGCCACGAGGAGTTCGCCGCCGACTACGCGGGCCGCATGCGCGCCATGATCGACATCATTGTGCATCCCTCCACCGACGAGGCTATGCGCCAGTCGATCACCGACAGCATGATCGCCTCGGCTCCAGCCGCCTTCGCGCTTGACGTCAAGGACGACCTCTTCGCCTGGGACGCGCAAGAGCGCTGGCCGCTCGTCGCCTGTCCCGCCGTGATGCTCAATTCGGCCTGGGTCGCGCGACTGGCGGATCCGGCGCCAATGGACTGTTTCAGCAGCACTGATGTCGTCGAATACGACTCCGGTCACTTTCCGATGATCGAAGCTCCCGTGATGATTGTGGAAAAGCTCCGAACCTGCCTTGCTACATTCGTATACCCCCTCACCACCCATTGAATGCAGAGCGAAAAGAAAAGTATAAATGCCGCCAGCAAAATACAAATTGGCCATTCGCAGTTCCGCGAGAGGAGTGACCGCATTGGATCAGGATGACACGCGTCTGCCCGAGGCGGCAAACGGGATGCGCGCTCCGACCCGCGCCGGCGAGCTGCGTGAGCAGCTCGAGCAGATGATCCTTGACGGCAGGCTCGAACCCGGCGAGCGGCTGGACGAGATGGAGCTCGCGCGCCGCTTCGGCCTGTCACGCACGCCGGTGCGCGAAGCAATCAAGGCGCTGCTGGCGATAGGGCTCGTCGAGACGCGCGGCCGGCAGGGCACCCATGTTGCCCTGCTCTCCATTCCGGCGCTGATCGAGATGTTCGACGTGATGTCGGCTCTTGAAGGTCTCTGCGCCCGGCTCGCCGCCCGCCGCGCGACACCTGCGGAGCGCGCTGGTATGCGCAAGGTGCACGAGGAACTGGTCGAAGCCTACAATTCCGGTGACCCTGTCGCCTTCTACAAGGTGAACCAGAAGTTCCACGACCAGCTTTACGAGGCGGCCCACACGCATTTCATCGCCGACCAGGCGATCCAGCTTCGCCTCCGCATCGGTGCCTACCGCATGCGCGCCACCTACCAGCCTGGCCGCATGCTGAGCACGCTGACCGAGCACGTCCGCATCATGGACGCGATCGATGCCGGTGATCCGGAAGGGGCGCGCAAGGCGGCCAGCGATCACGTCCAGCTGCTCGGCGATCAGCTGACCGATTTCATTTCGTCGTTGCCGGCACATATGAGCCGCGCTCAGTAACACGAACGAGCTTCGCGCTCGCAAGGAGACCGCGCGGCAATCGTCGCGCGGGAGGAGGAAACATATGCCCGCATCAGAACGCCCCGTGATCCTCAACCAGCTTGGCCCGGAACTCGGCAAGACGCTCGAGGAGCATCCTTCCCGACCCATCGTGATCCAGAGTTCCTTTCCGGACGAGCCATGGAAGATCGTGCCCGAGGCCGACATTCTTGTGACGGGAGGCTTTGCCAACTGGAAACAGGCGCCGCGCGACTGGCGGTTTCCAGAGCGGTTGAAATGGGTGCAATCGCAGACGACGGGCATCGAGATCTATCCACCGACCCTCCTGCGGGATCGGGTTATGACCTGCGGGCGCGGACTGAACGCACTGCCGATCGCCGAGTTCGTCTTCGCGGCGATACTGCGCAGCGAAAAGCGGCTGGAAGAGACGCGTGCCCGCAGCGAGGCGGACTGGCGCCGGCACGACATCGGCCGCCTATATGGCAAGACGCTCGGCCTCATCGGCTACGGAAGCCTCGGCCAGGCGATCGCCCGCCGGGCGCTTGCCTTCGACATGAATGTCATGGTCAACCGCCGCACGGCCTGGGAGGGTGAGCGGGGCATCGCAGCGGCCGGGATCGACGAGATCTTCGCAACCGCCGACCACCTCGTCATCGCCGCGCCGCTGACATTGGAAACGGAAGGTTTGATCGGTGCCGACCTCTTCCGCGCCGCCAAGCCGGGCTTGCACATCGTCAATATATCCCGCGGCAGCCTCATCGATCAGGAAGCGCTGGTAGCGGCAATCGTTGCGGGAGATATCGGCAGCGCGACGCTCGACGTGACCACGCCGGAGCCGCTGCCGGACGGTCACCCGCTCTACACCTTGCCCAACGTCTTCATAAGCCCGCACATTTCATGGGCGGGCGGTGATCAGGACCGGGTTTTCCAGGACCGGTTGATGAAGAACCTCGACGCCTATCTGAATGGCGAAGAGCTCGAGGCGCTGGTCGATCCCGCGCGCGGCTACTGACCCGGGTCGACCTCACTCTGAAACCTCGCCCCGAAGCGTCGGACGTCTGCGGTGGAACGACGTCCTCGTCTGGTAGGCTCCGCCGGCCCGGCACAGTAAAGCCTCGGCGAAGGGGCGACCGACGAACTGGAAGCCGACGGGAATTCCCTTGGTGCTCTCACCGCAAGGCATGGTGATCGTCGGGTAACCGCAAACGTCGAAGGGCGCCGTGAACGGCCCGATGGCAAGGATCGCGGCGGGGTCTTCGCCGAGCGATGACATGAACTCCAAAGAGGGGCCGGCAACCGGCAATCCGGGCACCATGAGCAGGTCGATATCGGCGAACATGCGCGCGATCCGGCCGTTGAATTCGCGGCGATCCTCCAGCGCTACCGCCATATCGCGCGCCGTGTAGGCACGGCCGCGCTCCAAAAGAGCGGACAGTCGCTTGCCATACTCCGCCTTGCGCGCCGGATAGGTCGCTTCATGCGCCATCGCGCATTCGACCGCGCACTGCACGGCCCAGCCGCGCAGCACCAGATCGGGATCGGGAAAGCTGACATCCACGAAACGGGCGCCAAGCCCGCGCATCACCTCGACCGCCGCCTCGATCGACGCCACCACCTCGTCCGTCGCGCGTGACGCAATGAAGGCCCGATCGATGCCGATCGTCAGGCCGTTGACATCGGCGGACAGAGCAGCGGCGAGATAGTCATCGACGGGAACCTGCGCGGCGGTCGGATCCGCCGCGTCCGGCCCGGCGATGGCGCCGAGAAGAGCCGACGCATCGGCCACGCTGCGGGCCATCGGCCCGACGTGATCGAGAGAGTTCGCAAGGGGAAAGACGCCGTGGCGGCTCACGCGCCCCCATGTCGGCTTGATGCCAACGACACCGCAGCAGGACGACGGTAGGCGAATGGAGCCGCCCGTGTCGGTGCCGAGTGTGCCATAGGCAAGGCCCGACGTGACTGCCACGCCCGAACCCGATGACGACGTTCCGGTCCAGTGCGCGGCGCCAAAAGGATTGATAGGTGGTATGATCGACGGATGGTGATCGGCATAGACGCCTTCAGTCAAAGTCAGCTTGCCAAGCATCACGGCACCCGCTGCCCGCAGACGCGCCGTCGCAGTCGAGTCCTCGCCCATCTCCTGACCGGCGAAGACAGGACTGCCAAAACCCGTCGGAATGTCGGCGGTGGCGAAGGCATCCTTAACGGCTAGGGGAACTCCATGCAGTGGTCCGCGCCAGTTCCCAGCCTTGATCTCGGCATCCGCGTTGCGGGCTGCGGCGAGAGCCACGTCCCGCGCAACGGCGACATAGGAGTGTAGTGCCCCGTCATGCGTAGAGATCCGCTCGAGCATGAGTTCTGTCAACGCAACCGAGGAAACCGCCCCCCTGCGCATGACCTCTCCAAGCTGGGTAAATTCGGCAGACCACAGGGGCTCGTTACTCATCAGTCATCCTTTTTTGCATGTTCGATACGGCATAGGCGCACTCAATTCAGCCTAAAAAATCACACTTGTCAAAATTGAATACATATTAGGCAAATGTCGCATTTTCTAATCAGCGAGGACCGGATTATGCTCCGCCCATCCGCATGAACAGTCCGTTTTCAGGCAAAAAGGCCGAGTCTTGAATTGGCATGTATATTGCAATCATTTTTCTGCATACACAAAATGGGGAACTACATCATGAAGCGCAATTTCAAGCATAGTGTTTTCTCACTTGCATTTCTTGCCGCCGCAATCGGTGGCTCGGTCTCGACCCATGCCGCGGAGGCCATTTCCATTCGGCTGAAATGGGTCGCCCAGGCGCAGTTCGCCGGCGTCTACGTCGCTAAGGCCAAGGGCTTCTACAAAGACGCCGGTCTCGACGCGACGATCAGCCCCGGCGGCCCGAACATTAACGTCGAAACACTGGTTGCCTCAGGCGCGGACACATTCGGTATCGCCAGTGGCACTGAAGGCGTTCTCTATGCACGCGAAAAGGGCCTGCCGCTGATCTGCATCGGCATGTCGCAGCAGATGACACCATTCGCCTATGTTACCTACGACAGTTCGGGCATCAACTCGGTCAAGGATTTCAAGGGCAAGTCGGTCGCAACCTGGATGACCGGGCCGCAGTTCACGCTCTACTCCGTGCTCGCGCATGAAGGTTTGTCGCAGAGCGACGTCAATGTCGTCTCACAGCCCTTCTCTATGCAGCCCTTCATCGACAAGCAGTACGAGGTCGCGACCGTGACGCTCTACAACGAGCTGAATACGCTGAAGGAACAAGGCATCAACAACATTAAAACCTTCCTACCCGATGATTCCGGCGTGACGACGCAGCAGGATTCGATCGTCACTTCGGAAAAGATGATCAAGGAGAAGCCAGAAGTCGTTCAGGCCTTTCTCGACGCGACGCTTAAGGGATGGAAGTACGCCTTCGAAAACAAGGCCGAAGCCGCGGATATCATAATGGCGGCAGGTTCCGGTCTCGAGCGCAAGCACCAGGAGCTGATGCTTGATGAAATCGAAAAGCTGATGCGCGCCAAGCTCGGCGGCAGCCAGGGCCTGGGCGCCATCGACATGACATCGATCAAAGCCGTTCACGACAGTCTGATCGAATACAAGGCACTGAAGAAGCCGGTCGATCTGGAAGCCGCCTTCGATCAGACCTTCTGGGGCAAGACGCCAGCATCCGCGAAATCGATGTAATCGAACCAATCGGAAGCGGATCCTATTTGGGTCCGCTCCCGTCTCGAACGTCAAATACGCGTGGTGTGGAGAACCGCTCGCTCACGCTGCCGCGCGGCTTGGGGCGGTTTGGCCTATATCTCAGGAGTTTTCATGAGGCGACGTCTTTTCCTTGAGCACCCAGCGGCCGGCATCGTGCTTGCGGTTTTCGCTTGGCTGGTGCTCGTGCCGTTTTTTGACGTGCCACCGCGCTATCTTCCGGCGCTCGGGCGCGTGATCGCTGACGCCGCATCCGTCAGCTCCGAACTTTGGAACAGTTTCCTGCACACTCTGGTCGAGACCGTGCTTGGCTTCGTCGCCGGCGTGGCGATGGGGGCCGGTTTCGGCGTCCTTTTCTCCAGTAGCCGGTTCCTCGAGCGCTCGGTATTGCCACTCTTCGTTGCGCTGCAAAGCGTTCCCGTGATCGCTTTCGGCGCCATTGTCGTCATCTGGTTCGGCAATGGTATTCTCGCCAAAGTCGCTATAGCACTTTACCTCACCTTCTTTCCTGTTTCGGTTGCCACCCTGCGCGGCTTGCAGATGGTCGACGAAAAGCGCGTCGCGCTGTTTTTGAGTTTCGGCGCATCGAGGGCCCAGATCTTCTGGCGCCTCGCCTTGCCTACTGCGATGCCCTCGGTCGTCACCGGTCTGAAGCTCGGCGTGTCGCTCAGCCTGATCGGAGCCATCGTGGGCGAGTGGTTCGGCGATAATGTTGGACTTGGCGTGATGTTGTTGCAGGCACTCTATTTTGAACAGGTAGAGCGGGTCTGGGCCTTGATCGTCATCTGCGGTCTGCTTGGGGCGCTGCTTTATGGTCTTCTAGCTCTCCTTGAAAGGAAGTACGTCTGGTGGCGAATCGTCTGAAAACCGTGGCCACCGAGGCTGTTCCTGTCCTTTTCGCCATCGCAATGCTTCTCATCGTCTGGGAGGTTGCTGCGTCCTTCGGCAACATACCGCAATATGTCTTGCCCGCACCAAGCGCCATAGCGTCAGCCACCATGACGTCGCTACCACACATTGCCGACGGCCTTTGGTTGACCACGCTCGAGGCCATTTCCGGCTTCATACTTGGGTCGGCGCTCGGTTTGCTGTTTGCCTGTTTGTTTCTTCTCATGCCGACGCTGCGCATCCTGCTACTTCCTCTGATTATCGCCTTGAACACGGTTCCGTCGATCGCCTTCGTGCCACTCGCGCTGTTGTGGTTCGGCATGGGTGCCGCCTCGAAGGTCGCAATTGCAGCTCTCGCCGTTAGTTTCGCGGTGTTGTTGTCGGCACTGGAAGGTTTCTCGCGCACTGAAAACGGACATCTTAATCTTCTGCGCAGCTTTGGCGCTGGTCCGTTTGCGCTTCTTTGGCGCCTGCAGCTTCCGGCTGCCATGCCGTCCATCGCAACTGGCTTGCGCATTGGTCTTGCACGCAGCACTATCGCGGTAATCGTCGCCGAGATGCTCGGCGCTTACAAGGGTATAGGTCAGATCGTCTATCGCGCCACCGCAGAGATGGACTCGCAGACGGTCTGGTCGGCCATTCTTGTATCGTCCTTGACGAGCCTTTCGCTCTACGGCCTTTTGGTCGCAGCGGACAGGCGCCTGGTCTGGTGGCGGTGAGATGACCCAATCGTCATATGCGAGGAGACGTCTTCTGCTTGGCGGTTTGTAGAGCCGCAAGAACGGATCTCTCCGAGCGCGCAAGATACGCGTCCAATTTATCCGATGCCGCCTCGATGTCCCCGGCCTCTAGCAATACAAGAAGCTCGCAATTCAGGGCGATGTAGGGATCGTGAAGATGGGCGGTATCCTCGAACTGAGCGAACACCAAGCGGAGCTCCGCCAGAACAAGTTCAAAGGATGCGCTTAGCCGCGGACTATCGCATAGCTCGACCATCGAACGATGAAACTCCATATTGATCGTGCCGACGCTTCTCCAGTCGCCAGCCTCACGCGACGCCTCGGTGCGCGTCAGGAGTTCCCTCATGCGCGCCAATGCCGGGTGTGTGCGCACAGCGGCGCGAACGGCGCCTTTCTGGATGACATGCCTCACCCTGTAGATGTCCACGACGGAAGCCTCGCCCGGAGTGGCAACGAAGACCCCGCGGTTGGGTATGTGAACCAACACGTTCTGGCTGGTCAGCAGCCGGAATATTTCGCGCAGTGTGTTGCGCGAGATCCCGAACTGGCCGGCGATCTGCTGTTCGGAAAGCTTGGCGCCCGGCGCCAGTTCGCCTGAGATAAGCATCTCGCGGATCTTTCCCGCAATCTGCGCCGTGAGCGGTGCGTCGTCCATTTCAGCAATCGCCGCAGACATTCTCAATGCCCTTTCCCTGCAAATCCGAGACACCATATCGACCTGAGCGCATGCGAGCGGGGCCTACCACCCACTCCGCAGCACGCTTCAAAAACACGCACCGCACATATTGTTCAACAATCGATATTGCTTTATTGAACAATAATCCGTGACGTCGGTATTTTCAATGGAGATGGAACATGGCGGCAATCGATCTGAACAGCGATCTCGGCGAGAGCTTCGGTCCGTGGCCGATGGGCGACGACGCCGCCATGCTGGCGACGGTGACTAGCGCCAACATCGCCTGCGGCTTTCATGCCGGCGATCCCGCGGGAATCCTGACGGTTCTCAAGGAAGCCGCGCTCCGTGGCGTGGCCGTCGGGGCCCATATCGGTTACCGCGATCTCGTCGGCTTCGGCCGGCGCAACATGGATCCGTCGAGCGCCGAACTCGTCGGCGACACGGTCTACCAGATCGGCGCACTGCATGGCCTGGCGAAGGCGGCGGGAACGAAAGTGCGCTACGTGAAGCCGCACGGCGCGCTCTACAACACTATTGCCCATGACGCCCGCCAGGCAGCCGACGTCATCGAAGGTATCAAGGCCGTCGACCCCGACCTCGTGCTGATGGCACTGGCCGGCGCTCCCATCGTGGAACAAGCGCGAAAGGCCGGGCTCACCGTCGTTTGCGAAGCCTTCGCCGACCGCGCCTATAACATTGACGGCAGCCTCGTCAGCCGCCGGCTGGACGGCTCGGTGATCCACGACCCGCAAGCCGTCGCCGAGCGCATGCTACGCATGGTCAACGAAAGCCGCGTTGTGGCAATCGACGGAACCGTGATCGCGCTCGACGCGCAGTCGATCTGCATTCACGGCGATACGCCTGCTGCCGTCTCGATCGCCCGCACGCTCCGGCAGACGCTGGAAGCGCGCGGCGTCGAGCTGAAGTCCTTTGTCGATATGTCGTCATGAGCGAGCGCCTGCGTTTCCTGCCTTCAGGCAGCGACAGTTTCCTCGTCGAACTCGACGATCTCGCCGCCACCCTGACCCTGCTCGACGCCATACTGGCGGCGGGGATCGAAGGCGTGCGTGAAGTCATCCCGGGTGCGCGCACCGTCATGGTGCGCTTCGATCCGTGGCTGACAAACGTCGCAGGGCTTTGCGAAAAGATCACCGCCCTGGACCTTTCCACGCGCTCGTCACGTGGCGGCGAACTATTCGAAATCCCGGTCACCTATGATGGCGAAGACCTTGGGGATGTGGCCGAGATGCTCGGCTGCACGATCGAAGAGGTCATCCAGCGCCACACCGAGGCGACGTACACAGTCGCCTTCACCGGCTTTGCCCCTGGCTTCGCCTATATGACCTCAGACGATCCACGCTTCGATGTCCCCCGACGGAAGAGCCCTCGCGTAAAAATCCCGGCCGGCTCGGTTGCCATCGCCGGCAAGTTCGGCGGCATCTATCCGTCCGACAGCCCTGGCGGCTGGCAGCTGCTCGGCAAGACCCCGCTCGCGATGTGGGACACGACACGGGAGCGCGCCGCACTGCTGGCGCCCGGCGACCGCGTTCGCTTTCGTGACATCGCCAAAGGCGCTGTCATCCCTGTCTCTTTGCGCAAGCCGTCGGTCGACAAGGTCCTAGTGCAGAAAGCCGGATTGCGGGTCACCCGCGCGGATCGTCCGGCGCTGTTCCAGGATCTCGGCCGACCGGGCCTGGCCAGCCAGGGCGTCTCGGAATCCGGCGCGCTCGATCGCACCTCGATGATCGAGGCCAATCGGTGCCTCGGAAACCCGCGCGATGCCGCCGTAATCGAAGTGCTTTTCGGTGGCTTCGCCATCAAAGCCGATCGGCCGGTGACCGTTGCGGCAACCGGCGCGCCCTGCCCTTTGACGATCCGTAGCGCGGCTGGTGGCGAGAGCAGCGCCAATTTCGCAAGTCCGATCGCCCTTGATGCCGGCGACGAACTCGTGCTGGGAATTCCACCCGAGGGCATGATGAGCTACCTCGCCCTGCGCGGTGGATTTGACGTCCAGCCGGTTCTCGGATCGGCGGCCACCGACACACTCGCCAAGGTCGGCCCGGCGCCGATCGGGTCCGGCGACATTCTGGTTGCGGCCGAGCGTCGATCACTTGCTGTTTTGCAGACCCACGCCGAACAGCGGCGCCTGCCGCGCGCCGGCGAAGTCGTGACGCTCGACATCGTGCTCGGCCCGCGCACTGACTGGTTCACCGAGCAGGGCGTCGCGACGCTGACATCGCAGGAATGGGACGTGACGCCTCAATCCAGCCGCGTCGGCATGCGCCTTGACGGCACGGTGGCGATCGAGCGTTCCGACAATGCGGAACTGCCTTCCGAAGGCACGGCACTCGGCGCGATCCAGGTGCCGCATAGCGGCCAGCCCGTGCTCTTCCTTGCCGATCATCCCCTGACAGGCGGCTATCCCGTCATAGGCGTCGTCGCCAGCCATCATCTCGACCTCGCCGGCCAGATCCCGATCGGGGGCCGCATTCGTTTCAATCCGATCTCCGCCTTTGAGCCGCGAGAGGTCATCGCCGGCACCGTGCCGAACAGGACACTGATTTCATGAAAAAGCTGCTCATTGCCAATCGCGGCGAAATCGCCATCCGCATCATCCGCGCCGCCCGCGACTACGGCGTCGCCTCGGTTGCGGTTTATTCGGACGCCGACGCAAGCTCGCTTCATGCCGAACTTGCCGACGAAGCCTACGGTCTTGGCGCTGGACGACCTGTCGACACCTATCTTAATATTGAGAAGATCCTCGAAATCGCCAAACGGGCTGGCGCCGATGCCGTGCATCCGGGCTATGGTTTTCTTTCGGAACGCGCGGAGTTCGCGCAGGCCGTCATCGACGCCGGGCTGATCTGGGTTGGGCCCGCGCCTGATGTCATCAGGGCCCTTGGCGACAAGGTCGAGGCACGGCGGATTGCCGAAAGCGTGGGCGCACCGCTCGTAAAGGGCTCCGCCGGCCCGCTGGCCTCTGCCGCCGAGGCCGTCGCCTTTGCCCGCCAGGCCGGATTGCCGCTGGCGATCAAGGCCGCATTCGGCGGCGGCGGGCGCGGTATGAAGGTGGCGCACCATATTGACGAAGTCGGCGAGCTCTTCGATTCCGCCGTTCGCGAAGCCGTCGAAGCCTTCGGCCGTGGCGAATGCTACGCCGAGCAGTTCCTGGAAAAGCCGCGCCACATCGAAGCGCAGGTGATTGCCGATAGCCACGGCAACACCGTCGTCCTCGGTACTCGCGACTGCTCGCTCCAGCGCCGCAACCAGAAACTCGTCGAAGAAGCACCGGCGCCCTTCATCACAGAAGAGCAGCGCCAGCGCATCCATGATGCCGCCCGCGCGATCTGCGCCAAAGCCGGCTATACCGGTGCCGGCACGGTTGAGTTCCTGCTCTCACAGAACGGCACGATTTCCTTCCTCGAGGTCAATACGCGCCTGCAGGTCGAGCATCCGGTGACCGAGGAAACCACCGGCATCGATATCGTCATCGAGCAGCTGCGAATTGCCGATGGCGAACAGCTCTCGGTGACAGAGACGCCTGCACCGCGTGGCCACGCCTTCGAGTTCCGTATCAACGCCGAAGATCCGGGCCGCGGCTTCATGCCGACGCCCGGCCTCATCACGCGCTTCCGCGCACCGTCCGGTCCAGGCATACGCCTCGACACCGGCGTGGAGAGTGGTTCGGAAATCCCCGGCCTCTACGATTCCATGATGGCCAAGCTGATCGTGACCGGCGCCACGCGCGAGGAAGCGCTTGTTCGCGCCCGCCGCGCACTCGCCGAGTTCCGCATCGAGGGCGTGGCATCCGTGCTGCCGTTCCATCGCGCCGTTCTCGAGGAAAAGGACTTTACCGGCGAAGACGGCTTCAAGGTCTTCACCAACTGGATCGAGACAGAATTCCGCGGCGTTGCCTCCTCGCCGAGAATAGAGCCCCCCGATGGCAGTCTCATCCGCAGCTTCATCGAGATTGACGGCAAGCGCCATGAGATCGGCTTGCCGGCGGCGCTGTTTTCCGGCCTCGCCGTTACCCCTCAAACAGCTGCGCCCCAGGCATCCCATGAGCGCGAGGGCGCCGTGACCGCTCCCATCCCAGGTACCTTCCGGCAGTGGCTGGTCGACGACAATGCGACGGTTGCCGAAGGCGAGATCGTTGCGGTCATCGAAGCCATGAAGATGGAGACGCGCGTTGCGGCGACCAGGGCCGGCACAATCAAGCTCAGCGCCAAGGTCGGAGATAGTGTCGGCCTCGGCGCGGAACTGGGTATTATCGTGTAAGGACAACGATAGCTCAAAACAAAGGCGCCGGCGGGTCTTGCGATCCGCCGGCGTCTTTTGTTCGGATGATAAAAGAGCGATCAGCTCTGCCGCATGAACTGCTGGATGCGGCTGTCGGCCGGAGAGCTTTCCAGCTCCTGCGCCGTCATGTTCACGACGACATGACCGTTTTCCATCATCACGACGCGATCGCTGACGCGGCTGACGAAACGCATTTCGTGCGTAACGATGATCATCGTCATTCCCTCTCTGGCAAGACCCTCGATGACCTGCAGCACCTCTCCGACCAATTCAGGATCGAGCGCAGAGGTCGGCTCGTCGAACAGCATGATCTCAGGGTCCATGGCGAGCGCGCGGGCAATGGCGACACGCTGCTTCTGGCCACCCGAGAGCTGGTGCGGATACTTGTTGGCATGCGCTGCCAGACCGACGCGGGCCAGATGGTTCATCGCCGCCGCGCGCACAGCCTGCTTGTCGCGATTGCCGTGATAGCGCGGGCCGAAGGTCACGTTCTCAAGCGCCGTCATATGCGGGAAGAGGTTGAACGACTGGAAAACCATGCCGAGACAGGTCACGCGGTGATGGAAACCGGTCACCATGCGGTACCCCTTGGCATCTGCCGTGATCCACTCGTTTCCATCGAGCGTGATGCAGCCGTCGTCGATGTCCTGCAGGGCGTTGATCGTACGAATGAGAGTAGTCTTGCCCGAGCCCGAGGGGCCGATGATGCTGAGCACCTCGCCCTTGCGCACCTCGAGCGATACATCGGCCAAAGCCCGCTTGTCGCCGAAGCTCTTGGCTATACGGTCGATGCCGACCACGACCTCTTCACCGACGCGGCGTTCATCTCCTTCAGCGCCTGCGTGGGCCACAGCTGCCGGCACCGCGATCTCGGCGCCGGTCATCCTGGAAATATCGAGACGACCCTCGAGGCGGGCCAGGAAGAAGCTGAAGATCGAGACAACGAAAACATAATAGAACGACACCGCGACCAGCGTTTCGATGACCATGAAGTTGCGGGTGTAGAGCCGCTGGCCGACGAGCAGTATTTCCGCAAGCGAGATGACCGAGACAAGCGAAGTCAGCTTGACGATGGTGATGAACTCGTTGCCAAGCGAGGGGAGCGCCACGCGAATTGCCTGCGGCAGGATGATATGCCGGTATTTGCCGACGGGGCGTACGCCGAGCGCGTGCGCTGCCTCATGCTGCCCCGGATCGACGGCGATAAGGCCGGCGCGGTGGATTTCCGCAAGATAGGCGGTTTCGGATATGACCAGCGCGATCAAACCGGCCCAAAAGGGAACCGAAAGCACCGGCCCGAGTGCCGGCATGAACTGGGGGAGATTGTAGACGAAGATCAGCAGCACCAGCAGCGGCAGGCTGCGGAACAGCCAGATATAGGTCTTGGCAAACCAGCGCACCGCACGAAGGCTTGATTGCCGCGCAAGCGCGAGCAGGAAGCCGAGCACGGTACCGATGACCCAGGTCAGTACGCCGAGCCACGCCACGAGCGCTGTCGCGCGCCAGAAGTCGGGATAAAGAAAGAGGCTGAGGAGGTAGTTCCAGTCGAAATTCATGGGCGGGTATCCCCAAAAGAGCAGCGGCGCCGAAGCGCCGCGCATTCCGGTGTTGATTGGTCAGGCGAGCGCCCCACCGGCGCCCGCCCGCAACGCTTACTGCCCGACAGCCGCCTTGAATTCGGCTTCGGTCGACTTGGCCACGCCGTACTTGGCAAAAAGCGCCTCGTAGTCGGCATCGCCGTCAAGCTTCGCCAACGTATCGCGCAGGAACGATGCGACCACAGTGTTGCCCTTCTTCACGCCGAAGCCGACAATAACCGGGTAGAGCTGTTCGGTGGAGGTGACCTTCAGGCGGCCGTTCAGCTTCTTGGCGGCATCGGCAAGCACCGCCGAGTTTTCCAGCTGAGCATCGACGCCACCAGACATCACGGCCTGGGTTGCCTCGGGCGAAGTTGGGAATTCGCGGGAATCGATCGGGTTGGCCGAGCATACCGATGCGTTCAGCTTCTCGAGTTCCGGGATCCAGGCCGCACCCTTGATGGAGCCGACGCGCTTGCCGCAAAGGTCTTCAGGCTTGACAAAGCTCTGGCCGCCGGCCGCCGAAACCGCGATCGAGACGCCCGTCTTCATGTAGGGGATATAGTCGATCTGCTTGGCGCGCGCCGCCGTCACGTAAAGCGTGGAGGCGATGACGTTGAACTGATCACTTGAAACGCCGAGGATCAGGTTTTCGAAACGTGTGTCATGAAAGGAAACGTCGCTGCCCGTCTTCTTGCCGATCAGCTTCATCAGCTCGACGTCGAAGCCGGCCGGCTGGTTGGCGTCGTCGAAGTAATTGTAGGGCGGATAGGTGAGATCGACACCGATCTTCAGCGTTTCCGCATGGGCCGCGGTCAGGGGCGCCGCCAACATGATGATACCAGCAAGGAGTTTTTTCACGGACTGTTCCTCTCGATTGATGGCTCATTTTTGTTGAACAATTTTGAGACTGCAATCCCCTGCTATGCATAAAGTTTCATCAAGGGGCGGATTTTGAGCAGATCGATAGCCCGCGTCTCGGCAAAGGCGCTTGACGTGCACCGGGCAAGCAACTGAAATGTCGAAATAAAACGAGATTCTTCGGCGACAGCATGTCAATAGACCAAAAAACACGCCGCAACGACACATCCAGTTCACAAGCAGCATGCGCTGGATCCGGCGCTCATCGAAGGAAAGACCCCATGACCATGGCGCCCCTGAAAATCTCACGCACCAGGGTCGACATCCCGATATGGGCGCAGCGCCTCTCTTGACATGCGTAAGTTGTTCAACAAAAATCATGGACCAAGGAGACCGCATTGAGCAACCAGAATCCCGCCGACCGACCGCTTGTCCTGACGCAGACCGCCGCTGGCCTGCTGCGCGACAAGATTTTGCGTGGAGAGCTTGCGCCCGGCGCACCGCTGCGTGAGGTTGTGTGGGCGGAGGCGCTGAACGTTTCGCGCAATACGCTGCGTGAGGCGCTGCGCGATCTGGTTGCAGAGGGGTTGATCGAACATCGCGCCCATTACGGCGCGACAGTGCGGGCGCTGAATTCAACCGAGATCAGCGAGATCTATGCGATCCGCATGACGCTAGAACTGCGCGGTGTTACATGCAGCGCCTATGCCTCGCAGGAGGCGATGTCCGAACTCGTTGCCCGCGTCGAGGCGGTTCAGCGCGCTGCGCTTGCCAAGGACTGGCAGCAGTGCGGCACCGCTTCGCTGGAATTTCACCAGCAGATCGTCCATTTCATCGGCAGCCCGCGATTGAACGACGTGTTTGCGACTGTCGCAGCCCAGGCCCGCCTCGCCTTCTCGCTGGCGCCAGATGCTCGCCGGTTCCAGGAGCCGTGGGTGGCACGCGATGTAGAGATTTGCGGTCTGCTCTGCGATGGCGACCGCACGGCAGCCACCCGAGCACTTGAACTCTATTTGCAGGAATCCGAACGTGTGGTGCTGGAAGCTGCCCGCGCGCAAAGCCTGCCCCGCCCCACCAAAACATTGGCGGCGCCCGCCGATTGACGGCAGCCCGCCCGGCATATCAGGAGAAAATGACGGATGAAGCCCCAGCCGATTACCAGCACACCGCAAGACGCAGCAAGCCGCAAGGCGATCAAGCCGGTGATCTGTTATCCCGTCGAGACGCTGCCCCGCCCGGACCTTGCGGCGTACCGCGCGTTGCGCGACGATCTGGAGTTCGTCGAGCGCGTGGTCGTGCCCCCGCGTGATGCGGCCTGCTGGACCGTACCTGCCGGCCATTTCTGCCGCATCCTTTCAAGTGAAGGCTCGCAGGTGGGCGATCTGAACCTTTTTAACGCCAACAACCTCGAAGAACGCCTCTTCACCGGCAAGACCCGGGCGCTGAACGGCACACATGTCGGCCTAGGCGACCAGCTCTTCTCCAATATGCCCTATCTGCGCCCGATTGCGACGATCACCCACGACACGCTCGACTGGTATGGCTTCGACGAATTTGGTGGCTCGGTTCACGACGTCATCGGAACGCGCTGCGACCCCTATACGCACAATCTGCTCAGCAACGGCGGCCAGTATCACCACTGCTGCCATTCCAACCTCACGCGCGCTTTTGCCGCGAAGACTGGCAAATCGCTGCAGGAGGCTGGCACCTACATTCACGACGTGCTCAATGTCTTCATGTGCACAGGCTTCACGCGTGATACCGGTCAGTATTTCATGAAGGCCAGCCCTGTTCGCCCCGGCGATTATCTCGAGTTCTTCGCCGAGATTGATCTTCTCGGCTGCATGTCGGCCTGCCCCGGCGGCGATTGCTCGTCCGAGCATTCCTCAGACGCTGTCGCCTGCTATCCGCTGGTGGTCGAGATCTACAAGCCGGCCCGCACCCCGCAAGACTGGAGCGCGCCTAAGGTCAACGGCTATGACGGCACGCACGGCCTTTGAGCCACGCAAGGAGCATCCGATGACAGGCTCCCGCGACATGTTCGCGGGAGTTTTTGGCTGAGGCGTGGCTATGCACCGGAAAGCCTTGCTCCCTTGAGAGATCGAACCAATCCGCGTTTGCGACGTTGAGTTACTATGATTTTCAGAAAGGAGCGGTCCGATGAAAAGGACGTTAGCCGCAGTTTTTGCTGCAACAATGGTACTCGTCGGAGGTTTTAGCCCGGTGATGGCGCGCGACCACCATCATCATGACAACACAGGACGCGCTATCGCCGGCGGAGTTGCCGCAGGCGTCGTTGGCGGACTGATTGGTGGCGCCATCGCGAACTCCGGCCCCCGTTACGTCGATCCGCCACCGCCGCGTCCGCGTTGCTGGTATGAGGATCGCGAGGTCGAGAACGCCTATGATGGCGGATCTCATGTCGAGTCGGTACGCGTCTGTAACTAAGGCGCATTAAAACGAAGTGTGCATTGAGCCCTGCCATGCTGCGCGCATGGCAGGGCTCGTTGCGACGATTACAGACTTCACGATTTGATCTTGTGGCGATAAGCTCGCTTCCGGCAGGGAGGCCGCATGATCGACAAACTGGAATTCTTCATCGCGCTTGCCACCGAAAAGCATTTTGGCCGTGCTGCCCAGGAATGCGGCATATCCCAACCCTCCCTTTCCGCAGCCATTCGCCAGCTGGAAGATCAGCTGGGCGTCATTCTCGTGCAGCGCGGTTCGCGTTTTCAGGGCCTGACACCGGAAGGTCAGCGCGTGCTCGAATGGGCGCGTCGAATTGTTGGTGATGCTCGCACCCTGCGCGAGGAAATGCGCGCTGCGCGCGCTGGCCTTGCCGGTCATATAAGGATCGCCGCTATACCGACGGCGCTTTCCATGCTACCGCAGCTGACCGCGCCCTTTCAGGAGCGCCACCCAGACGTCACCTTCTCGATCGTCTCGCGCAATTCATTGCAGGTGCTCAGCATGCTTGAGAACCTGGAGATCGATGCCGGTATAACCTATCTCGAAAACGAGCCGCTCGGGCGCGTGACGAGCGTTCCGCTCTATGCCGAACAGTATAATCTCATCACCGCCGCAGGTAGCCCGTTGTCCGATCGCGAAAGAGTCACCTGGAAAGAGGTCGGCGACATCAGGCTCTGTCTATTGACAGCCGACATGCAAAATCGACGTATTATCAATCAGTTGCTGTCGCATGCGGGGGTAACGGCGCAGCCCACCCTCGAATCCAACTCGATGATCGTCCTGTTTTCGCACGTGCGTACCGGCCGATGGGCCAGCATCATGCCGCGCAATGTCGCGAAATCATTCGGCTTTCCCGCCGAAATCCGGATGATCCCGATTACCGAGCCGCAGGCGCATCATGTCGTCGGCCTGGTCGCAACGCACCGTGAGCCCTTCACGCCTCTGGTCTCCGCGCTGCTTCACGAGGCGCGCATACTCACCGACAAGCCGGACGTTCAATAGGAAAATCCTATCGGCCGACGGGGCAGCTTTATTGATCGCTTCGTCCTTCCCTGAGAAAGTTCTATAGTGATTTGACGGTTCCACATCGTCGGCCAACGGCTTCTGGAGGAGGCTTGCCGAACGTCTGTGAGCGTCGCTGTTGGTCTGGGAGGGCCGCTGATGAATATTCGTGTCGCCAACGGCGATGTTCCCGACCGGGTGCGTGATATCGTCGAGCGTCTCAAGACGCTCGAGGGGCCGATGCTGCCGATCCTCCACGAGATCCAGGACGTGTTTGGCTACGTGCCATCTGAGGCGCTTCCCGTTATCGCGCAGGGGCTCAATCTGTCGCGGGCCGAAGTCCACGGTGTCGTTACCTTCTATCATGACTATCGCAACCACCCGGCCGGCCGACATGTGCTAAAAATCTGTCGCGCCGAATCCTGTCAGTCGATGGGCGCGGACCGTCTGGCCGATCGGGTGAAGGCGGTGCTCGGCATCGATTGGCATGGCACGACGCCGGATGGGGCGATAACGCTGGAGCCGGTCTTCTGTCTCGGGCTCTGTTCGTGCTCGCCGTCCGCGATGTTGGACGGCGAGGTGCATGGCCGGGTCGATCTCGCCGATATCGAAGAGATGATCGCGGAGGCACGCCGATGAGCGTTCGGATTTATATTCCGCGCGATGCGGCAGCGCTGGCGCTGGGTGCCGACAAGGTCGCAGATGCGGTTGCCAGGCAGATCGCCGATCGCAGGATCGATGCCGTCATCGTGCGCAACGGTTCGCGCGGCATGCACTGGCTCGAGCCGCTGGTCGAAGTCGAGGTGGCCGGCGAGCGGATCGGCTACGGCCCTGTGAAGACGAGCGATGTGGCGTCCTTGTTCGACGCGGGGATGATATCTGGCGGCGATCACCGGCTCTGTCTTGGCGCGGTCGAGAAGATCGCGTTTCTCAAGCAACAGACACGACTGACATTTTCCCGTTGCGGCGTGATCGACCCGCTGTCGCTTGCCGATTATGAGGCGCATGGCGGGCTTTGCGGCCTGCGTCGTGCCGTCACGATGCAGCCGGCCGATATCGTCAGTGACGTCACCCAATCCGGTCTGCGAGGCCGCGGCGGCGCGGGTTTTCCGACGGGCATAAAGTGGAACACCGTTCTCGATGCACCGGGAGCGCGAAAATATATCGTCTGCAATGCCGACGAAGGCGACAGCGGTACGTTCGCCGACCGAATGATCATGGAGGGCGACCCCTTCGTGCTCGTCGAGGGTATGGTGATCGCGGGGCTCGCGACCGGTGCCACCAAAGGCTTCGTCTATATCCGCTCGGAATATCCGCATGCGATTGCCGCCATGACGGAGGCGGTGGAGATCGCGGCGCGCGCTGGCGTGCTCGGCCCTTCGGTACTCGGTTCCGGCAAGGCGTTCGACATCGAGATCCGTGCTGGCGCCGGCGCCTATGTCTGCGGCGAGGAAACGGCGCTCCTAAACAGCCTGGAGGGAAAGCGCGGCGTCGTGCGCGCCAAGCCGCCACTGCCGGCGCATAAGGGGCTGTTCGACTGTCCCACCGTCATCAACAATGTGATCTCACTCGCTTCCGTGCCCGTGATCATGGAAAAGGGAGCTGCCCATTATCGCGACTTCGGCATGGGCCGTTCTCGCGGCACGATCCCGCTGCAGATCGCCGGCAATGTGAAGCATCCCGGACTTTATGAGGCGGCCTTTGGGCTGACCTTGGGAGAAATCGTCGACGACATCGCCGGCGGCACCGCATCGGGACTGCCGGTCAAGGCGGTGCAGGTGGGCGGGCCGCTGGGCGCTTACTTCCCACGCGCGCTGTTCGACACGCCGTTCGACTACGAAGCCTTCGCTGCCAAGGACGGGCTGATCGGGCATGCAGGGATCGTTGTCTTTGACGATAGCGCCGACATGCTGAAGCAGGCGCGGTTTGCGATGGAGTTCTGCGCCGTGGAGAGCTGTGGCAAGTGTACGCCCTGCCGCATCGGCTCGACACGCGGGGTGGAGACGGCCGACAAGATCGCCAAAGGTATCGAGCCGGATAAGAATCGGGCGCTGCTGGCCGATCTGTGCAACACAATGAAGTTTGGTTCGCTTTGTGCGCTCGGTGGGTTCACGCCCTATCCCGTCTTGAGCGCCATGGCGCATTTTCCTGACGATTTTGCGCCTGGGTCGATAGTGGAGGCTGCGGAATGATGCGCGCTGACGCTACCCAAACCCCGCTTTACGCTGCCGACGCTCAACCGAACATGCAGGTAGATCATAAAGTGGCCGGCGCAGCGCCAGCCTGCCCCAGCGGATTGGACGGATGCGCAGAGCCAATCTCACGGCTTGCGCGGGAGACTTCGCGCTGGGCGAACAGCGCTCGGCGCAGAGGCCTCGATCCCATCGCATCAAACCGTTCATACAGGTCCAGACAGGAGGCACACCATGTCCCTCGTTCATGAAATCGACTACGGCACGCCGGCCTCCGCCTCCGAAATCATGGTGACGCTCACCATCGACGGCAACCAGATCACTGTGCCCGAGGGTACCTCGATCATGCGTGCCTCGATGGATGCAGGCATCGAGATCCCGAAGCTCTGCGCCACCGACATGATCGACGCCTTCGGCTCCTGCCGGCTCTGTCTTGTCGAGATCCAGGGACGCAACGGCCTGCCCGCGTCCTGCACCACGCCGGTTGCGGCTGGCATGGTGGTTTCGACGCAGACGAACCGGCTCAAGGACGTCCGCCGCGGCGTGATGGAACTCTATATCTCCGACCACCCGCTTGACTGTCTTACCTGTGCTGCGAATGGCGATTGCGAGCTGCAGGACATGGCCGGCGCCGTCGGTCTGCGCGATGTGCGCTACGGCTACGATGGCGAAAACCACGTCAAGGCGCGCGATAATGGCGGGCTCAATGCCAAGTGGGCGCCGAAGGACGAAAGCAATCCCTATTTTACCTTCGATCCGGCCAAATGCATCGTCTGTTCGCGCTGCGTGCGCGCCTGCGAGGAGGTGCAAGGCACCTTCGCGCTAACCATCGAGGGCCGGGGCTTCGGCTCGCGGGTTTCGGCCGGGATGCATGAGGATTTCGTCTCTTCGGAATGCGTCTCGTGCGGCGCCTGCGTGCAGGCCTGCCCAACCGCGACGCTGACCGAGAAGTCGGTGATCGAGATCGGCCAGCCCGAGCATTCGGTCGTTACCACCTGCGCCTATTGCGGCGTCGGCTGTTCATTCAAGGCGGAAATGCGCGGCGAAGAACTGGTGCGCATGGTGCCGTGGAAGGATGGGCAGGCCAACCGCGGGCATTCCTGCGTAAAGGGCCGCTTCGCCTACGGCTATTCCAGCCACAAGGACCGCATCTTGAACCCGATGGTGCGCGAGAAAATCACCGATCCGTGGCGCGAAGTGACCTGGGAGGAGGCCTTCGCACATGTGGCCTCCGAGTTCCGTCGTATCCAGTACCAGTACGGCCGCGATTCGATCGGCGGCATCACCTCCTCTCGCTGCACCAATGAAGAGACCTACCTCGTGCAGAAGCTTGTTCGCGCTGGCTTCCGCAACAACAATGTCGACACCTGCGCCCGCGTCTGTCATTCACCGACGGGCTACGGTCTCGGCCAGGCCTTCGGCACCTCGGCCGGCACACAGAATTTCGACAGCGTCGAAAAGAGCGATGTGATCGTCATCATCGGCGCCAATCCAACGGATGGGCACCCGGTTTTCGGGTCTCGCCTGAAAAAGCGGCTGCGGCAGGGCGCCAAGCTGATCGTCATCGATCCGCGCCGCACCGATATCGTTCGCTCGCCGCATGTCGAGGCAGCCTATCATTTGCCGCTGAAGCCGGGCACCAACGTCGCGGTCATGACCTCGCTGGCGCATGTGATCGTCACCGAAGGGCTGTTCGACGAGCGCTTCATCCGCGAGCGCTGCGACTGGTCGGAGTTCGAAGACTGGGCGGCGTTCGTGGCCGAGCCAAACCATAGCCCCGAGGCGACTGAGGCGCTGACCGGCGTGCCTGCAGATATGCTTCGCGGAGCTGCCCGCCTCTATGCCACAGGCGGCAATGGCGCGATTTATTACGGGCTTGGCGTAACCGAGCACAGCCAGGGCTCGACAACGGTCATGGCAATCGCCAACCTTGCAATGGTAACCGGCAATATCGGCCGTCCCGGCGTCGGCGTGAACCCCTTGCGCGGCCAGAACAACGTGCAGGGTTCCTGCGACATGGGCTCCTTCCCGCACGAATTGCCGGGCTATCGCCATGTCTCCGACGATGCGACACGCGACATCTTCGAGAAGCTCTGGGGCGTCAAAATCAGCGACGAGCCTGGCCTGCGCATTCCCAACATGCTTGATGCCGCCGTCGATGGGTCTTTCAAAGGGCTCTATGTTCAGGGCGAGGACATCCTCCAGTCCGACCCTGACACCAAGCATGTGGCGGCGGGGCTGGCGGCCATGGAATGCGTCGTAGTCCACGATCTCTTCCTGAACGAGACGGCAAACTATGCGCACGTCTTCCTGCCGGGCTCGAGTTTCCTCGAGAAGGACGGCACATTCACCAATGCCGAGCGACGCATCAACCGCGTGCGCAAGGTCATGAGCCCGAAGAACGGCTATGCTGACTGGGAAGTGACGCAAAAGCTGGCGCAGGCGATCGGCCTTGCCTGGAACTACGAGCATCCGTCCGAAATCATGGATGAGATCGCGCTAACAACGCCGAGCTTCGCAATGGTCTCCTACGACTATCTGGAAAAGATGGGGTCTGTGCAGTGGCCGTGCAATGAAGCGCACCCCGAGGGATCGCCGATCATGCATGTCGATGGTTTTGTGCGTGGGAAAGGCAAGTTCATCCGCACCGAATACATCGCCACCGATGAACGCACCGGCCCGCGCTTCCCGCTGCTTTTGACGACAGGGCGAATTCTCAGCCAATATAATGTCGGAGCCCAGACGCGCCGCACCGAGAATGTCGTATGGCACTCCGAGGACCGGCTGGAGGTCCATCCGCATGATGCCGAACAGCGCGGCATCCGCGATGGCGACTGGGTGAAGCTGATGAGCCGCTCGGGCGACACGACACTGCGCGCGCTGATCACCGATCGCGTCTCGCCCGGCGTGGTCTATACAACTTTCCACCATCCGGACACGCAGGCTAACGTGATCACCACCGACTTCTCCGACTGGGCAACCAACTGTCCCGAGTACAAGGTGACCGCGGTCCAGGTCTCACCTTCCAACGGCCCGACAGACTGGCAGGTCGAGTATGATGAGCAGGCGCGGCAGAGCCGACGGATCTCGGGCAAGCTCGAAGCGGCGGAGTAAACCATGTCACACAGCACCAACGACAAGCTCGTCTATATGGCCAACCAAATCGCGGGCTTCTTCGCGACCCAGCCCGAAGGCGAGGCCGCACAGGGTGTGGCCTCGCATATCAACAAGTTCTGGGAGCCGCGCATGCGCCGGCAACTGTTCGAGATACTGGAGCAGGATGAAAACGGGCTGAGCCCCCTGGTGTTGCGGGCCGTGTCGCTGATCAAACGGCCGTTGTCGGAAACACCCAGTACGGAAACGACCGTCTGACAAACACCATCCCGCCGATGCAGATAGCATCGAAGATAACGGCGCCATTGCGCCGACAGAGGTCATGCGCTTCGGCTATCACCTCCCAACCATCCAGCATCCTCCAGCGCACTTGAAGGTGACACGCGATTACCAATCGAGCTCGGTTCGTTAGAACTGAAGCGGCCTGATAATTGCAGCTAGCGCAATTAAATCGAAATCATTCGTGCAATTGTTTGCGCGAGCTCTTCCCTTCAATATCTCCTCATCAGACGAACGCGAGGTTCGCCAGGGCGGCTTCAGGCCGCCGTTCAGCTCGTCGCCACTTGAGAATTGAGATTGAGATCATGAAGTTGCCCTCCCTACCCCAACTCCTGAGCTTCAACGCAGGCTATGTGGACACGCTCGGTTTTCTAGCGCTATCGGGTCTCTTCACCGCCCACGTCACCGGGAACTTCGTCACGCTCGGCGCAACGGCGGCACTCGGTCTGGGCGGAGCGTTGTCGAAGCTATTGGCACTTCCCGTGTTCTGCTTCGTCGTCTTCGCATCGCGCCTGACGTGTTTGAAATTGCAGGCTGTGGATCGTTCCCCGATCCGCCCGATGCTGATCGTGAAGCTGGCTTTCCTCGCCGGTGTCGCGATTTTCGCGCTCTATCATGGGCCATTTCACGCGGACGAAAACATCGTGACGCTTGTCGTCGGACTTGCTCTCGTTTGCGCGATGGCCATCCAAAACGGGCTGCACAGAGCCCATCTGTCGAAGGCGCCTCCCTCAACCTTGATGACCGGAACGACAACGCAGATCATGCTCGATCTAGCAGATCTCCTGGTCAGCGCGAAACCGGAAGAGACGGCAGCACTGAAGGCACGGATCTTGAAAATGGGCATGGCCGTTGTCACGTTCGCACTCGGCTGTGGCCTCGGTGCCGCCGGTTACATGTTTGCTCCCGCCGCAGCCTTCACCCTGCCAGCCATTCTGGCCACAATCGCACTCTTCGCCAGCACTGCAGGTGCCGACGCATAATTCTCACTCTCACGACTATTGGACCAAAGAAGAAGGAAGACCGCAATGGACACAATTGGCGAAGTCGGCGGGTTGGCAAGTCTGATCGCACCGATCCTCAAGCCGATGGCATCGGGCCTCGAATTCTTCGGTGTCGGCGTCATTCTGGTCGGCGTGGTTGTCGCGACGGTGAGTTACGCGCGAGATCTGATGTCACCTGCCAAGCATGACGCCTACGACAGATATCGCGCGAACCTTGGACGCGGCATCTTGCTCGGGCTCGAAATCCTGATCGGCGCCGACATTATCGCGACTATCATATCGCCCTTGACCTGGGAAAGCGTCGGCCTGCTCGGGCTGATCGTCCTGATCAGGACCTTTCTCAGCTTCTCTCTGGAAGCCGAGATCGACGGTCAGTGGCCATGGTCCAGGGCGTCGAAAGGCGGCACGGAACCCCGTTGACCACAAGGGCGATAGTGCGTCCACTCCTAATCATTCACAAAACCAGCAGGAAAACCAATGACTTCAACCCTCGAATTTGGCCTCGACACATT
>NZ_DDHH01000135.1:2950-5048 GCF_002338015.1 Rhizobium sp. UBA1881 | reverse complement strand
GGAGACGTCACCACGGCGGCAGACGGTCAGCTTCTTGCGCAACCTCAAGTCATCCGCAACGTGATCGAAGAGGCCGTTCTAGCAGACCGGCATGGCATCGATTTTTTCGGCATCGGCGAACACCACCGAAAAGATTTTGCCGTGTCCGCTCCCGAAGTTGTTCTCTCGGCGATTGCGGCGCGCACAGAACGCATACGATTGGGATCAGCAGTCACCGTGTTGAGCTCAGACGACCCCATACGCGTCTTCCAGCGGTTCTCCACGCTCGACGCAATCTCCAACGGACGCGCCGAGGTTATTCTGGGCCGTGGCTCCTTCATCGAATCCTTCCCGCTTTTCGGCTACGATCTGTCGAAATACGAAGAACTGTTCGAACAGAAGCTCGACCTCTTCTCTGAACTCGTCACCAAGGATGTCATCGATTACGAGGGAGACTGGCGACCGCCCTTGAAGGACCAGCGCATCTACCCTCCGATTGGCGACGGCCAGCTGAAGACGTGGATCGGCGTAGGCGGCAGTCCCGAATCGGTGATCCGCGCAGTAAGGCACGACATGCGGCTGATGCTGGCGATCATCGGCGGCAACCCGCAACGCTTTGTGCCCTATGTGGATCTCTACAAGAAAGCGTCCGAGCAGGCGGGCCGGCCCGCGCGTGAAGTTGGCGTCCACTCGCCTGGCTATATCGCCGAAAACGATGAAGAGGCTCGCCGCGATCTGTTTCCGCATTTCAAGAAGATCCGTGATCGCCTCGGCAGGGAGCGCGGCTGGCCGCCGGTAACAGAGCGTGATTTCGACAACGAGATCGAACACGGATCGCTTTACGCGGGATCGCCGGAAACGGTCGCGAAGAAGATCGTCAACCTCGTCAGAACACTTGGTATTTCGCGCTTCCAGATGAAGTATTCGGCTGGTCCGATGGAGCACGAAAAGCTCATGAACAGCATCGCCCTCTACGGCACCAAGGTTATCCCGCTGGTCCGCTCAATGCTGGCGCAGCCCTGAGCCTGACCCGATGCGGAGAACGATATCGCCCTGCGCCGCACCGGGAGGATCGAATAGTCTTCGGCCCTCCCGGTGCTTCGGTGTAATCCTTTCATTTAGGATCTTCATCCGACAGTGTCGGCACGACAGATCCTGGTTCGTCCTTGAAAGGTAAAAGCATCGGAGGAGATCCCCATGAAGCTCTATTTCAGCAGAAATCCAAATCCACGTCTGGCCGTTGCCGTTGCCAGGCACCTGGACGCAAACATCGAATTTGAATTCGCGTCTCCTCTGGAGCCTGGGCAATCGGAACGCTACCTGCCACTTAACCCCAATCTCCTGCTTCCAATCCTCGAGCGCCCGGGACGATCGCTATGGGAAACCGACGCGATTGCCTGTTACCTTTCCCGACATACCGGTTCGAATTTCTGGCGTACCGATGATGATGAACCGGAGATGATCCGCTGGATCAGTTGGGCGAAGGACAATTTTGTGAAGGCATGTGACGCGGTCCATTGGGAGCGCGGGACAAAACCGCGTTATGGCATTGGTAGCTGTGATGAAGCGCAGGTCGAAAGCGGACTGAAGCAGTTCCACAGGGCCGCAGCCCTGCTTGAGGCCGAACTTGCCGATCGCATGTGGCTCGTTGGCGACACGATCTCCTTCGCGGATTTTCGCATGGCAACCTTCCTGCCGTTCAATGATGCCGCAAAATTGCCGGTGTCGGACTATCCCTCCATTCAGCGCTGGTCGAACCGACTGACTGAGATTGACGCCTGGCGCGACCCTTTCCATGGGCTCGAAGCACCGCCGATGCCCCCACTGCCAGTTTGAAATCGGCGAAATGCGGAGGGCATTTCGCGAAGTTTGAGTTGACGTTTTCAACGGCGACGCCACACTTGTGAACTACAGCAATGTGGGAGGACGTTGATGGAAGACCCAAACCAGTGGCGCCACATGGCAAGCGCCCCGAAGGACGGCAGCCGGATTCTCGTGACGATCCATCCATCCGAACAGGGACCGGCGCAGGTCGATCTTGCCTACTGGTCTAACGGCGATCGGTTTGGTTCGGAAGGCTGGCGCTCATCCGATTCTGTCCCCGGCCGTATCATCGAAT
>NZ_DDHH01000135.1:1728-2804 GCF_002338015.1 Rhizobium sp. UBA1881 | reverse complement strand
TCCCGATCCGGAGCTGAAATGTTGGATGCCGATGCCTTTGGCCAATGTCGGCCAGAGCTCGCTGCCCTCCCCATGGGAAGGCGACGATATTCTCCAGCTCGATGGATCCGGGATCTAGCGCGATTGCCGCGCATCCCGAAACCATAACACATGGATTGGCACAGCCACGGCCATGTCTTATCCGTGGCTCGCGTCGTTGGGCACCAGCGGCTCCACATCCTTGACCTTGGCGCGGTGGAAAATGAACAGCCCTGCCAGTACGATCACGGCAGCGCCAATCAACGTCTGTCGATCGGGAAACTCGCCGAAAAACATCCAGCCGAAGATGATCGCCCACAGCAGCAACGTGTACTGAAGCGGGGCCAGCAGCGAGGCAGGTGCAAGCTTCAGCGAGCGGGTAATCATCAGATGCGCGGAGCACGACACCACGCCGAGCAGTAGTAGCGCCAGCAACTGGCTTGTGCTGAAAGCGCTCCAGCTCCCGACGCTAAGCACCGCCCCGACAGCGAGACATCCAAGCGTCTGCAACGTAACCAGCGTGGCGTCAGGCGTGGATCGCAGGACACGACCAAGCACCAGTGTCAACGAGAAGGAAATGCTGCCGACGAGACCGAACATCGAGGGCCAGGACAACATCGCAGAAGATGGACGCAGCGCGATGACGACGCCGATGAAGCCGATCAGCACCGCCAGCCAGCGCCGCCAGCCGATCCGTTCGCCAAGCAGGAAATGCGATAGAGCAGCGACGTAGATCGGACCGGCCATGTAGAAGGTCATGACGTCGGCCAGCGGAAGATAGGCGACGGCGGCATAAAATAGCCCGGTGTCAGCGGTAGCGAGGATGACGCGCGCGAGCTGCCATTGCGGCTTCTCCACCCTATAGAGTGCCGCGACCGGTTGGCGCGACAACATCGGCCCGAGCACGAAAAACGCGCCGAGCGAGCGAACCAGCAGAACCTGACCGACCGAAAAGCTGGCCACGAGCCATTTGCCCATAGCGTCGTTAAGGGCGAACATGAAGTCGCCGACGAGCATCAATGCGATACCAACCAACACGGCGTTTCCGCCCGCGACAA
>NZ_DDHH01000135.1:0-1666 GCF_002338015.1 Rhizobium sp. UBA1881 | reverse complement strand
GCGTTTCCGCCCGCGACAAGAGCCGCCTGCTTGTTCATGATTTTCAAGGCGCTCCGTGACGCCATTTTGTGACGCGGTTCTAGCGGCAACGCAGGTACACGGTTCGCCGCACCACGCCGATGCCCAATTGTTCGGCAGATGCATAGCCCGGTGGCAAACCCTGTTGCAAGCAAAGAAGCAAATCTTGATGATGCCGCGTTGAATTGCGTCGACAGGCATTGATTTGTGTTGGATGCCGCAATACCCATGCGTCTGCAGGAAATCCAGAGGTTTTAAGGTCGAAACAGCAGATTCTTGGCTTTTCGGATTCCGGATCGACCGGAAGCTATCCGGGCCCTGCAACCAAAGCCGTCTACAGGAGTCTTGAGCCGTCCGAGATATAAGGGTGTGGGCTCAACCCCGTGAGGACCATCACCAGATCATTGCGAGGACGTTAGCTGCTCAAACTGCGGCGATCTGAGCAGCCGAGGCGCCTTAAATCACTTTGAGACGGGTCGAGCTTTTTTTGGGGTGGGTCGGCTTGGCGATGCGAACGCGGTGGTGTCCACTGTCGCGGCAATACAAGTTCCGTCGCGCCCCCCCGTCCGCCAAAGCTAGACGTAGTCTGACTTCAGGCTGTGCCGACCTGCGGCGCCAGGCCGAGGCTCTTCGAGATATCTGCGCCCGCGCCTTGTCCAACCAGTGCCGATCACACGGCCTTTGATGCTTCCGAGGACGATTGCGGGACGATATGGGGTTGGAACATCGGCTACCGACTGCCAATATTATGAAAAGCCGAGCCACGTTTGCCCGGAACCTGAGCCTGGAGATCGCCACCGGCTGATCGGGCAATGACGTCGAGCCAAGGCTGAATGTCGCTCAGCAGTTTTCGTCCATGGGAGCATCAGCGGTCTGACCGGCGCACGATGCAAACGAACGAGTGGCCATGCCCCGACTTGTCGCCGACAGAAATCAGGGGATTTATGCGATCATGCGACGATGCAGTACGGCGCGACGGAACCGGTCAGCGAGCAGTTAGGCAGTTGCTGAAGTACTGCCGCGGCCTCGTAACACCCAGTGAAAGCCTGCAACCCTCTGGGCTTCCGCCAGTTAAAGCGGGAGGCGACCGAGCGCCATGAGGCGGTAGCGCCCGGATAGGAATGGATCAGGTCGCACGTGAGATGGAGCCTGGGTTCACATATACAGTCAGTTAAGGCTTCCTTTGAAATCGGGCGCTATTGGAAGGCGACGCAACAAAAATTTTAATGACATGACCATTCCACGCTCCTTTCTGATTGGTATCCGCCACAAGAGACGGCCTTCAATCGATGACCACAATTGGTGGGTAAAAACCTTCGCCAAGATTGGCCAGCCCGCAGCGGTCTGCGGCCGTTTGACCGACGGTATCGAAGGACGCCGAGACAACGTCTTGGACATCCTTGAGCCCTTGAACGACAGAGCAAGTTTGGAGATCACAGGGTTCAAAGACCATTCTCAAGTATTTTGGACGGGTCGAACGTTTCTACTAAAAGAAAATCGGCTCAACATGGACGTCGCTAGCGTCGAACCTGATTTCCAAGGGAAAGGCATTGGCAAACGGCTTGCGGCCAACTGTTTTAAAATCGCAACATCAATGGGCTTGGCACGTATCACTATAACCACGATCGGCCTCGGAAACTACGTGTGG